>NZ_JBHVDM010000023.1:0-89251 GCF_042802775.1 Nocardia sp. NPDC057455
CCGACTTCGGCCTGGGCCGCCTCGCCGAGCGCGTCGATCAGCTCGTGGGTGCTTGCCGGAGTACTGGTGGCAGACTCGAGCAGCGCCATCCGCCGCCGCGCGATGGCCGCGGCGGCGAAAGTGTCGCCGGCCAAGCTGTGCGCGCCGGCGAGAGTGTCGAGTGCGGCGGCCTCGGCCAGCGGGTCGCCCGTGCGGTGCGCGAGTTCGACCGCATGTTCGGCACGGGCGATGGTGTGCGACACGGCGTCGTCGGGTGAGTGCTGGGCGGTGAGGGCATCGGTGAGCGTCCGGCCGGTGTCGGCCAGCGCCACGGCGGCCTCGGCAGCAGGGTCGTCCCCGGCGAGCTCGCGCGCTTCGGTGATGAGTGCGACCGCCTCCTCCGGTGGCAGCGGCCGGACGAACTTGCTCGCGAACCGGTACGCGTCGGCGGCGGCGGTCGCCAGGTCGCGGGCGGCGCCGGCGGAGTCACCGGACCGGAGGGCGGCCTCCGCGGCCGCACGGTGCAGCCGGTGCATGTCGTCGCCCCGCATCTGGCATCCCGCGGCGGAAGCGGCGTCCCGCAGCATCGAGGCGACGGTGGCCGGGTCGTCGGCGAGCGCGGCAGCCTGCTCGTAGCGCATCTGGGACTCGCCGATCAGATTCCGGGTGAAGCACAGTCGCGCCAGGTGCTGGGCGAAACGGGATGCCTCCGCGCGCCGCTCCGGCCGCTCGCCCGCCCACGCCATCGCGGCGCGGAAGTCGTCGGCCACCGCGTCGAATCGTGGCCGCCAGTCCGCTCCCACCACCGCCAGCTCGCCGGCCCCGGCCAGGCACCAGCTCAGGTGCCGGGTCCGGATGTCCTCCAGTTCACCTGCCTCGGTGAGCCGCTCCATCCCGTATTGACGAATGGTTTCCAGCGCCCGGTATGCGGTACCGCTGGGGGAGGCCGTCACCACCAGCAGGCTCTGCTCGGCGAGCCGGGCCAGGCCGTCGGCGACAACACTTTTGTCGGACCCGGCCACTTCCGTGGCGGCCGCGACGGTGAACGACTTCACGAACACCGACACCCGGCGCAGCAGCATTCGATCGTCCGGCTCGAGCAGGGCGTGACTCCAGTCCAGCGCTGCCCGCACCGAGCGGTGCCGGTCCTCGGCACGCGAGCCGCCGGCCAGCATCCGCAGCTGGTCGGACAATCCGGCTTCGAGGCCGTCGAGCCCGAGCGTGGTCCAGCGGGCCGCGGCCAGTTCGATCGCCAGCGCCACCCCGTCCAGCCGCGCACAGAACGCGGCGACCTCGTCGCGGAGCGCATGATTCGGCGGCCAGCCACCGGCCGCCGCGCGGTCCATGAACAATTCGACCGCATCCGATGCGCCCTCGCCGGTCAGCGACATCGGCGCGACGGCGTACACCCGCTCGAACGGCACCATCAGCCGAGCGCGGCTGGTCGCCAGCACCGTCACACCGGGGCATGTCGCGAGCAACCGTTCGATGAACGGCGCCACCCCGTCGCGCACGTGTTCGCAGTTGTCCAGCACCAGCAAGGCATGACGGTCGGCCAGCGCGGCCGACACCGTCTCGTCCATGGCACGGCCGGGCTGCTCGCCGAGGCCGAGGGCGAGGGCGACCGTGCCTGCGACCACGCAGGAATCCGCGCCGGCGATCGGGACAAGGTCGACGAACCACACCCCGTCGGGGTACTCGGAGGCGATCTGCGCGGCCACGGTCAACGCGAGCCGGGTCTTGCCCACTCCGCCAGGGCCGACCGCGGTCACCTGCCGATGTTTCCCGAGCATCTGGGTCAGCTCGGCCCGCTCTCGGGCGCGGCCGATGAACGAGGTCAGTGGTGTCGGCAGTAGCGGCGCCGGGTGCGACCGGTCCGCGCGAGCCGGAAGGGACGCACGCTGAGCGAGGGCCCGCCGATCCGGTACCTCCAGTTTGCGCAGGAGCGAGGAGACATGGCTCTCCACGGTCCGCACGGAGATGAACAGCCGCGCCCCGATCTCGGCGTTGCTGAAATGTTCCCCCACCAGCGCCAGCACCTCGGCTTCCCGAGCCGAGATCTCCACCGTCGCCGCCATGGCACCGATTCTGCCGTATTCGCCGCGCACTCATACTCTGCGGTTTGTTTCCGGTGGTGGGGAGCTGATTCCGGCCTGCTCGCCCGGCCCGCGAAGCGGGACCTCCGATGAGCACCGCAGCACCCGCGTTGGACGATCCGTGCCGCGATCAGTGGTCGGTTCCGTGGTCGCCACGGATGTGCGCGGGCCGCGCCGGAGGAGATGCTTTGAGCACGTTCGGTTCGCCTCGACAGGCGGCCACCAGGAACAACGCGACCGACGAATTCAGGAGTGATCATGACCAGCTCTCCCACCCAGGGAATCAAGACCGTGCTGCATCCGGTGTCGGACCTGGCGGCGGCCAAGGCGTTGTACGCCGCTCTGCTCGGTGTGGCGCCGCAGACCGACACGTCCTACTACGTCGGCTTCGAGGCCGAAGGCCAGCACATCGGGCTGGTGCCGAATGGGGGCCCGCAGGGCATGACCGCACCGGTGGCCTACTGGCACGTGCCGGACATCGAGGTGAAGCTGGCGGAGGTGACCGCCGCGGGAGCCACCGTGACCGAGCATGCGCACGACGTCGGCGGCGGCCGCCTGGTCGCCACCGTCACCGACACCGATGGCAACGTCCTCGGGTTGATCCAGGACCACTGAGCGCCGAATCCCCAAAACACCATCCCCTCATCCGACATCGCCACGAAGGAAACCAGCTCATGAACGCGCAGAAGTCCGCTACCCGTACCACCACGAAGACCAAGGCTTCCGTCGGATTCACCGACGAGGAACGAGCCGCGATGAAAGAGCACGCCCAAGAATTGAAGACGGCGGCGCGCCGGGGTTCGCGAGCGGCCAAGGCGGACGGGGAGCAAGACGTGCTCGCGAAGATCGCCGGAATGCGGGAATCCGATCGTGCCATCGCCGAACGATTGCACGCCATCGTCAAGACCAGCGCTCCGGAGCTGTCGCCGAAACTGTGGTACGGCATGCCCGCCTATGCCAAGGACGGCAAGGTTCTGTGCTTCTTCCAGAGCGCGGAGAAGTTCAAGTCGCGGTACGCGACATTCGGTTTCAACGACATCGCCGCCCTCGACGACGGCACCGTGTGGCCGACCGCTTTCGCACTCACGAAGCTGACCGCCGCCGACGAGGCGCGGATCAGCGACCTGGTGCACCGGGCGGTGGGCTGAAGACCGGGCCTGCCACTGCACGACAGTGGCAGGCCGGGCACTCCCGGTCGGCTCAGGCTCGTTCGCCGCAGCGTTGTGCCGGTTCCACCATCTCGCATCCGGATGGAACCGACCACGCATCCGGAACGTCCTACTGAGTACTGTAGGAGAACAAGGACGAATGCCGCAGTGTGGCGGCGCTCGTCCGAAACTGACCGGGGGGGTTGGGATGGTTGTCGCCGCGGCGAGCCAGGAAGTCCTGATCGCGGGTGGTGCGTCACCACGTGCGAAGTTCGAGCGCCAATTCGTCGCGCTGTATGCCGCGGCGGGGAGCCCGTCATTGCGGGCACTGGCGGCATCAGCGCAGCAACGAGCGCAGTCGGTGAACGCCCAGCACGCGGGACCGGTGTCGGCTCAACGGATCAGCGATTGGAAGGCTGGACGGAACGTACCCGCCCGTTTCGAGACATTGCTTCCGGTATTGCTCGTCCTCATCGACCGTGTCCGTCGGCGCCGAGCCGAGATCCGGTCCGACCTGGTCAGCCTGAGGCTCTGGAAGACGCTCTGGGAGCATGCCAAGCCGGCAACGATGCGCCGCGCGGCGGCAGCGGCGGGATCCCCGTTCCGGGGCGCCGCGCACTACACGGGTGCGGATACCGCATTCTTCACCGGGAGGGATCGCGCGATCCGAGAGGTGACCGCGCTGGTCGATGCGGCCGCGGATGCTCGCGGACACCAGAGACTTCTCGCCTTGGTCGGTGCCACCGGTACCGGCAAGACCTCGCTGCTGGAAGCCGGCCTGGCCCCTGCCTTGAGGTCGTCGACGACATCGCGATGGGAGGTGCGAACGACTCGATTGGGCGACGACGCCGTCGGCTCGCTCGAGGCCGCGATCGCGGAATCGGCGCGTCGCGGCCGCTCCGCCGGGGATCGTCAGCTGGTCATCATCGACGGGTTCGAGTGGTTCACAGCGCCCTGTCGCGATGACGAGACACAGGCCTCCGTTGTGCGGCTTCTACTCTCGCTGACCGAGGTCGCCGTCGTGCTGATCTCACTGCGCGCGGATGGCGTCGTAGGCTGTCGCAGGTTCCCGGTGCTCGCCGACACACTCGCCCGGCGCAGCTACCTGCTCGCCGCGATGGATCTGGACGAGCTACGCACGGTGATCACCGAACCGCCACGGCGGCACGGGATCAAGGTGGAGCCCGGTGTCGAGGAACTGCTGCTCACAGCCATTGTCGGCGGTATCCATCGGCGTCGCCGCAGAGTGGAAGCGAGCACCCTCTCGATCTTGTCGGCGACGATGCATGCCATCTGGCAAGAACGAGAAGCCACGCGCCTCACCGTTGCCGGCTATCGACGGGTCGGGGGTGTCGAAGGGGTGCTGCACGAAGCGGCGGAATCGGTCTGGGCCGAGCTCTCAGCGAGGCAACGGTCCCACGCCAAGCGATTGATCCTCAGCCTTGTCTCGGTGCGCCGGGACGCCGACGAAGCCCGTCGCAGAGTGTCCTACCCCGAGTTGTCCTGCCTCATGAGTGGGTCCGCCGACCGAGCGGCCGTACTGGAGAGACTCATCGAGTCGCGGCTGGTGACCATTGCCGCCGACCATGTGTGCTTGAGTCACGATCTGGTGCTTGCGTGGCCGCGCCTGACGGAATGGCTGGAAGCCGGCCGACCCGCTGCCGCTGGGTGATCCGCGCCTGCCGATCGGTCGCCGACCGGCCGAAACCGCCGGTTTCGGCCGGGATTCGGCCTGCCGGGGTGCCGGCCATGCCGGGCCACACGCTCGGTGCGGTCGAACCACGTGATCGGGACCTACTGGCTCCTGCGAGACGTCCGGACCGGACGGATCTTTTCGCTGTCGACCTGCACTGTCCGCGAATGGAAGGTCGGTCGGCATTGCCCGCACGGTGGAGGCGATCGATGATCGGTGCTGCCGGAACATCGTCCGGCAGCGAATTTAGGGGGTGGAAGTATGCGGCGATATGTAAGCATGCTCGTTCTGCGCGTCAAACGGTCTCGAGTCACTCATGCCTATCTCTACGCGACCTGTGATCAATGGCCGCCGTTCCCGAGCTGAGTGCGCACGGTCGGGCGAGGCGGAGAATTCCCCGGCCGCCCGGCCGTCCGCTCGTCGGTGATCTCGCAGCGTATCAACACGATCCGATCGGGTGGATGGTCGGCGCACGAGTGGCCTACGGCGATGTCGTGCAACTCGCGCCCGGGATCGTGGTGCTCTTCGACCCGGACGCCACACACCGCGTGCTCAGCGAGACGAACGTGAACTACGTCGTCGACTCCGGACGCCTCGCCGGCGCACGCAGCCGACGCGAACGCCTGTCCAGACTGTCCACCTGGAAACTGATTCGCCGGGACCTGTGGCACGGATTCGACTCCGAACTGGTCGACGCGCACGTCCGCCGGTATCGGGAATGGATGGGCGGTGCGGATCTCGACCGCGACGCCGGATTGGTGGATGTCTGTCGTGACCTGTGCGGCCGTGGAATCGTCGATTTCTACTTGGGCGGCGACCGCGGCACCGCGGCACTGGTCACCGAAATCCGCGCCGCAGCCGACCAGCTGTTCGCTCGTTCGTTGGAAACCCTGGACCGAGCGGAAGCCCGCGTCCGCTGGTGGCCCAGACCACACGCGGCTCGAGCGGATTCGGCGAACCAGCGGCTCGTCGAACTGCTGGGGGAGGTCATCCGCCAGCGAGCCGCCGAGCGCCGTTCGGCACCTGCGCGCGATGCCCTCGACGTGCTTCTCGCGGCGTGCGGCGGAGTCGCGGACGATGGGCTCCTCGGAACGCTGCGCATGGCTTTGTTCGCATCGCACGGAGTGCCCGGTGTCGCGTTGTCCTGGCTGCTGCTGCGGCTGGCCGCCGATGCCGGCCTGCGGACCCGGGTACTCGACGAACTCGACGGCGACCCGATGGTCACCGGATCGGTGGCGACCGACATCCCGTACACCATGGCCGTGATCCGTGAGACGCTGCGCCTGCATCCGCCGCAGTGGATTCTGTCGCGTACCGCGGTGCAGGACACGGAGATCGGCGGCTACCGGGTCAAGGCGGGCTGGGAGGTGGTCATGTGCCCCTACCTGTTGCACCGCGATCCCGGCGCGTGGGCCGAGCCCGAGCGATTCGATCCCGGCCGCTGGCTGAATGCCACCCCGCACCCTCGCCACTCGTATCTCCCGTTCGGCTCCGGCACCCGCATCTGCCCGGGATCACAACTGGGCATACTCCAGATGGTCTCGGCCGTACAACAGCTGTTCACCCACTACGAGCTGTCACTTCCGCAATTCGACACGGTGACACCGGCATTCACGACCTTGCTTCACCCGGCGAACGTCACGCCAGGGTGGCATCGTCGGCCGGAACACCGGTCGCAGGGCGGTCCGACCAGCTAGGGGCGCGGACACACCTGGCCGCCGGGGGGCTGAAGGTAATTCGGTGCCGCGCTCGTGGGGAATGCGCCCGGCCCTGCCATCAGGTCACTATCCGGAGGGGATGTTCGAGCAGCGCTTTCAGCTGTTGCAGGAACCGCGCGGCCACGGCTCCGTCGATGGCGCGGTGGTCGGCGGACAGGGTGACCCGCAGGATTTTCCTGGTCACCACCCGATCGTCGTCCAGCCGCAGTTCGTCGGTGGCCGCGCCGACGGCCAGGATGGCGGCCTCCGGTGGGTTGATCACGGCGGTGAAGTGCTCGATGCCGAACATCCCCAGGTTGGAGATGGTGAAGGTGCCCCCGCTCATCTCGTCGGTGCGCAGCTTGCGCTCGCGGGCGCGTTCGGCTTTGTCGCTGCTCTCCGCGGCGATTTCGGACACGCTCTTGCGATCGGCGTCGCGCAGCACCGGCACGAGCAGGCCCGCGGGGGTCGCGACGGCGATGCCGAGGTGAACCCCGCGGTGCCGCAACAGCTTGTCGCCCGCGAAGGAGACGTTGACCGAAGGGTTGGTCCGCAGCGTCACGGCCACGGCCTTGACCAGCAGATCGTTCACGCTGACCTTCCCCGTGCCGGTCTGTGCCAGCGTGGCGTTGACCTGCGCGCGGAAGGCGAACAGCTCGGTGACATCGATCGCGGTGGTCAGATAGATGTGCGGGGCCTGCTGTTTGCTCTCGGTGAGCCGCGTGGCCGAGACCCGTTGAATGCTCGTCAGCGAGATCTCCTCGTAGTCGCCCGGAGCGGGAGAGGAGGATCCGGTCGAGGAAGCGAGGACCACTTCCGTGGGCGGGTCGAGTTCGGCTGCGCGATGGGCGGATTCGACATCCTGCCGCACGATGCGTCCGCCCGGGCCGGTACCCACCACGCTGGAGATGTCGACACCGAGTTCGGCGGCGATCTTGCGTGCCAGCGGCGAAGCCTTCGTTCGCTCCGACGATCGGCGGGGATCCTCAGCGGCGGGTCCGGTGGCGGTGAGAGCCGGAACTGCGCGGCCGCCGGGCTCGGCGCCGTTCTCGGGAAGCGGTGCGGGCGCTTGCTCGATGGGCGCGGTGGGCGGGCTGCCGGTCGCGACGGTTGCGCTGCCGTCGCCGATGAGACCGATCGGGGTGCCGATCGGCACCCGCGCACCCTCCGCGGCGAGGATCTGCTCGAGAACGCCGTCGTCGTAGGCCTCGAGTTCCATGAGGGCCTTGTCGGTTTCGATCTCCGCGAGGACTTCGCCTCGTTCGACCGGATCGCCCACCCGTTTGAGCCAGGAGACGATGACGCCTTCCTCCATGGTGTCGGAGAGGCGAGGCATGGTGATTTCGGGCATGGATGCTTCCTCGGGTCTCAGCGTCGCTTACCGACTGCCGCGAGGGTTTCCACCGCGGCGGTGTAGAGCGAATCGGCCGACGGCAGGGCGAGCCGTTCGAGCGGCTTGGCATAGGGCAGCGGTACCTCGGCCATGGCCACCCGGCGAACCGGGGCGTCCAGATAGTCGAAGGCGCCGTCGGAGATGGAGGCGGCGACCTCCGCGCCGATTCCGTAGGTGAGCCAGTCGTCCTCACCGATCACGGCGCAGCCGGTCTTGCGGACGGACTCGACCAGGGTGGCACGATCCAGTGGGCGAAGGCTGCGCAGGTCGACGACCTCGGCGGAGAATCCGTCGGCGGCGAGTCGCTCGGCGACCTCGGTACAGACCGTGGCCATGCGGGAGTAGCCGATCAGTGTGATGTCGCGGCCGGTCCTCGTGACCGCGGCCTTACCGATGGGGGCGGCCGGGAGATCGTCCGGCACTTCCCCTTTGGTGTTGTAGAGCGACAGGTTTTCCAAGAACAGCACCGGATCGTCGTCTTCGATGGCGGCCTTGAGCAGCGCTCGCGCGTCGGCCGGAGTGCTCGGCGCGACCACTTTCAGACCCGGTACGAACGCGTAATACAGCTCGATGTTCTGCGAATGTGTCGCGCCCAGCTGCTGCCCGCCGCCGCCGGGGGTGCGGATGACCATGGGCACGCTGGTCTGCCCTCCGAACATGCCGTAGATCTTGGCGGCGTGGTTGACGATCTGGTCCAGCGCCAGCAGCGAGAAGTTGATCGTCATGATCTCCACGACGGGGCGCAGGCCGAGCATCGCGGCGCCGATGGCGGCACCGACGAAACCCTCTTCGGCGATAGGAGTGTCGCGCACCCGCTTCTCGCCGAATTCGGCCAGCAGGCCCGCGGTGATCTTGTAAGAGCCTTCGAAGATGCCGATTTCCTCCCCGATGAGGAAGATATCGTCGTCGCGCCGCATCTCCTCGCGGAGGGTTTCACGCAGCGCTTCACGATAGGTCATGACAGCCACGGTGATGTCCTTAACTGGTGAAGAGCGGATCGGCGGGCAGGCGGCGTGAGTCGCCCGCCACGGGCGTCGCGTAGTTGTAGTCGAACAAGCTCGACGGTTGCGGGTGCGGACTGCTCGCGGCGAATTCGACCGCCGCGGCGACCTCGGCGCTCACCTCGGCTTCCAGCGCGGCCACAGCCTGATCGCTCAACACACCCGCGGCGAGCAGCGCGTCGCGCCACCGGACGATGGGATCGTTGCTCCGGGCCACCGAAACGGCCTCCTCGGTGCGATATTTCGCCGGATCGACGACCGAATGGCCCTTCAGTCGGTAGCTGACCGCTTCCAGCAGCGCGGGCCGGCGCTCGCTGCGGGCGGTTTCGATCAACTCACCGGCCACCTCGCGCACGGCCAGCACATCGGTGCCGTCGACACGCTCACCGCGCATGCGGTAGGCGGCCGCGCGCTTCCACAGATCCGGTTCGGCGGAGGAGCGTTCGACCGTGGTGCCCATCCCGGTCTGATTGTTGATCACCAGGAACACCACCGGTAGGCGCCACAGAGCCGCGATGTTCAGCGACTCGTGGAACGCGCCGATATTCGTGGTGCCCTCACCCATCTGGCACACCACCACGTCGTCTTCGCCGCGGTAGTCGATGGCCAGCGCCGCGCCGACGGCCAACGGCACCTGGCCGCCGACGATGGCGTACCCGCCCAGCAGGCGGGTCGCGGTGTCGTACATGTGCATGGAACCACCCCAGCCCTTGGAAGTGCCGGTCGAGCGGCCGTAGAGCTCGGCCATGACCCGGCCCGGCTCGATACCTTTGGCCAGCGCGTAACCGTGCTCACGGTAGTTGGTGAACAGATAGTCGGTCGGGCGCATGGCCGCGCCGAGCCCGACCACGGTGGCCTCTTCGCCCAGGTTGAGGTGGCAGTAACCGCCGATCTGTGCCTGCTGGTAACTCTGTGCGGTGCGCTCCTCGAACCGGCGCACGAACAGCATGTCGCGAAACAGCCCGCGCAGACTGTCGGGGTCCTCCGCGGTGATGCGCGCATCGACCGGGTTCGCCGAGGAATCGATGCGGGTTCGGGCGGAAGCGTCGTCGCTACCGCGATCTTCGGCGATCGGCGCGGATGCGCGGGTGGTCGCCGACCGAGTCGTCTTGCGACTCGGTCGCCGGGGTGTGGTGCTGGTGGTCACGGCGGGGCTCCTCAACGCTTCCGGGGCGCGATGTGCACGGGCAGTCCGAGACCGGCCAGGGCCGCCTCCATGCCGATCTCGCCGAGAGTGGGGTGGGCGTGGATGGTGTCGGCGAGCTCGTCGAGAGTCGCCTCCAGCGAAATGGCCAACGCGCCTTCGGCGATCAGGTCACTGGCCGACGGGCCGATGATGTGCACCCCGACCACTTCGCGATGACGCTGTCCGGCAACAATCTTCACGAATCCCTCGGTCTCGCCGAAGGTCTGGGCCCGGCCCAGCGCAGCGAAGGGAAAACGCGCGGTGACGACGTCGTGCCCGGCGGCGCGGGCCTTCGACTCGGTGAGCCCGACGCTCGCGATCTCCGGGTGGGTGAAGGTGGCGGCCGGGATCGCGGTGTAGTCGATGCGCGCCGGGTGACCGGCGATCACGTCCGCGGCGGTGAGCCCCTGATGCGACGCGACGTGCGCGAGCAGGGCGCGCCCGGTGACGTCTCCGATGGCGTAGACGTGCTCGACGCCGGTGCGCAGCTGCTCGTCGACGGGGATGAAACCACGAGCGTCGGTGTCGATTCCCACGACGTCCAGTCCGAGATCGGCGGTGTTGGGACGGCGTCCGACGCCGACGAGTACCACGTCCGCGACGAGTTCCCGCGCGTGCTCGCCGGTCACGCTCACCCGCAATGCGTCGGTGTGCGCGATGGCCTCGACCGTGGAGCCGGTGAGCACGGTGATGCCGCGCTTGGTGAACGACCGTGCCAGGGCGGCACCCAGGTCGGCGTCCTCCAGCGGGACGAGTGTGTCCTGCACTTCGACGATGGTCACCTGGCTGCCGAAGCTCGCGAACAAGCTGGCCCATTCCGCGCCGACCGCGCTACCGCCGATGACGACGAGGCGTTCGGGCACGTCGGTCAGCCCGAACGCTCCGTCGGAGGTGATGACCCCCGGCAGATCCGAGCCCGGGATCGCCAGCCGGGCGGGCACCGATCCGGTCGCGATGATCACGTCGGTCGCGCTGATCGCCCGCGTGGCCGTGGCCGTCGGCGCGGCGGCGTAGCGGGGGCCGCCGGGGAAGATCGGCGATGGGGCCGCCTCGAACACCTCGACACCGGTGGGGCCGGTGAAGCGGGCGTGACCCTCGATCACCGTGACATCGTTGGCGGCGAGCAGGCTCGCCACACCGTCGGTGAGTTGCTCGACGATGCCGTCTTTGCGGTGGCGAACCGCGGCGAAGTCGTAGCGCACATTGTCGGCGTGGACACCGAAATCCGCGGCAGTGGTGATGGTTTGGAAGATCTCAGCGGATCGCAGCATCGCTTTGGTCGGAATGCAACCCCAGTTGAGACAGACCCCGCCCGGGCGCTCCTTCTCGACCAAGCCGACCCGCAGGCCGCGTTGGGCCGCGCGGATGGCGGCGACGTACCCGCCGGGGCCGCCGCCGACCACCAGGAGATCGAAATCCGGCACTCGTGGTGCTCCTCGTCCTCGATGATTCGATCCACCATCGGTTGTGGGGTGGATCATCGCTATCGAGTGTTGCCGTTGCAGGATGCACAGACAATTGCCACGAAGCCCAGTAGTGCGGTGAGCCGATTGGGCGCTGCGCCCAATCAGACGACCGGGGTCAAGTTTCGTCCGAGGTGCGAGCGAGGTCTAGCGCGGCCAGTGCCAATGACAGTTCGACGTAGTTGCGCTGGCCTTCGATCGGGTGGCCGAGCAAGGTCGAGATGCGGTGGAGCCGGTTGATGACGGTGTTGCGGTGGCAGTGCAGCCGTGCCGCGGCGTGGGCCGCGGAGCAGTCGTGCGCCAACCAGGCCGCCAGGGTGTCCAGCAGTGTCGCGCATTCGGTCGCGGGCAATGCCAGCACCGGACCGAGAGTGTGGGTGACCAGCATGTCGGTCAGGTCGGTCGAGCGCACGAGCAGCGCGTGCTGGAAGCGCTGATGCAGCGGCACGAGCCCGGTCGCGTCACGGGGCAAGGTCTGCAAGGTCAGGAGTGCCCAGCCGTGCGCGGTGCCGACCTGCGCCAGGCCGCCGACGGCGGGCGAGGCGCCGGCTCGACCGCGGATATGTGGTTCGATCCGGCGCAGGACCGCGGCGACGTCGTGGCGCTCGGTCGCTATCAGCCCGACCGTCGAGTCGACGCGATCGTGCCACACCGATCGGATACCGACCGCGGCCAACGCTGTCTCTGTGCCGGTGTGCACCGCCTCGCCCGCACCGCGGGCGACCACGACGAGAAAGGCGCTGCCGGCCGGAAGGTTCAGCTCACGCGCGGCGCGCGCGGCGAAGGTGGTGTCGTGGGCGCGGCCCGCGAGCAGGTCTTCGATCAGCGCGTGCCTGCGGCGCTCGTCGCTGCGCAGCTGCTCGAGTTCGGTATTCCGGTAGGAGGTGACCAGCGACGAGGACAGCGCGTCGATCACGGCCCACAACGCGGTGCCCGCCGCACGAATCTCGCCGGGAACGAGTTCGTCCGCTTTGTCGAGCAAGACCTCCCACACGATCCGGCCGCCGAGCCGGAAAGTGCGCAGCATGGCCTCCAGCGGCACACCCTGTTCGGCACGGCGGCGGCCGATGGACGCGGCGACCTCGTCGTCGAACGCGGTGGTCGGAGCGCCCAGCAGATCGAGGATGCGGGTCACGTATCGGCGGCAGCCATCGACGAGGTCGGCGCGGGCAACCGTCGAGTAATCGGTCCACTCGGGATTGTCGGTGAAGATCTCCGAGATCAGCCGGTCGGTCAGCGCCGGAATCTCCGCACGACAGGCTGCCGCCAGTTCCTGCGTGCGCGTTTGCGGAATCGCCTTCTTCGATGTCGACATGTCGCTCGGGGCCCTTCTTCCTCGGCCGTGCGCTACGACTGCGTTAGCGGCGGCGTACCACGACGGTATAGCTGTCGACAGGCGCTATGGACAGCCGTGGCCGACCAACGGTGAGCGCATCCCGGCGGCAGCGCACGCCGGATCGTTCTGCGATCGCGGTTCCGATGGAGGTTTTCATTACCGTAGATGCGGCAATAGAATGCGGCTGGTGTCGAATCTACGGATCAGTGAAGTGGCCGCGTTGCTCGGGGTCAGCGACGACACGGTGCGTCGATGGATCGATCAGGGCCGTCTGGACGCGATTCAGCTCGACAGTGGCCGCAAAGGTGTCAGTGGCCGCGAACTCGCCCAGTTCCTGCGGGCCAATGCCGATGCGCCCGCACCCGGTGTGACGGTCGCGGCGTCGGCCCGCAACCGGATGCGCGGAATCGTGACCCGAGTGGTCAAGGACACCGTGATGGCGCAGGTGGAGATGCAGGCCGGACCGTTCCGGCTGGTGTCGCTGCTGAGCCGGGAATCGGTCGACGAGCTCGGTCTGGAAGTCGGCAGCATCGCTGTCGCGTCGGTGAAATCCACGCACGTCGTCGTGGAGATACCGGAAAGCTGACGGGGATGAGGAAGATTCGCGAATGGGGTGTGGCCACCGCGACCGTGCTGGCTGTCGTTACGGCGGGCTGTGGTTCCGGCGACGCGACCGAACATACCGGCGCCGACCATGTCTCGGGCACGCTGATCGTGTTCGCCGCGGCCTCGTTGACCGAGACGTTCACCGAACTCGGTAAGCAGTTCGAAGCCGCGCACCCGGGCGTCGAGGTGGTCTACAGCTTCGGCGCGAGTTCCGCCTTGGCCGAACAGATCAACCAAGGCGCACCCGCCGACGTGTTCGCCTCGGCCGCGCCGAAGAACATGCAGCAGGTCCGCGACAAAGGTTCGGTCACCGCCACGCCGGTCACTTTCGTGCGCAACCGGCTCGAGATCGCGGTGCCGAAAGGCAATCCCGGGCGCATCACCGGGCTGGCCGATTTCGGCAAGACCGAGCCGAAGCTCGCCTTGTGCGCGAAGCAGGTGCCCTGTGGCGCCGCGACCGAGACGGTGTTCGAGACCGCGGGCATCACACCGCAACCCGATACCCGCGAACAGGACGTGAAAGCGGCCCTGACCAAGGTCACGCTCGGTGAGGTCGACGCCGCGCTGGTCTACCGCACCGACGTCGAAGCGGCGGGAGACAAGGTCGAGGGTATCGACTTCCCGGAATCGGTCAAGGCGATCAACGACTACCCGGTCGCGCCGCTGGCGCACGCGCCGAACGCGGTGGCGGCTGCCGCGTTCGTCGACTTCGTGACCTCGGAGAAAGCCCAGTCCGTCTTCGCCGCGGCAGGATTCGACACCCCGTGATCGCGCCCTCGCGGCGGCGGGCGGTGCTCGGGCGGCGACCGGTAGCGCTGATGCTGCCCGCTGCCTGCGGGCTGGCGTTCCTGGTCGTACCACTGATCGGGCTGCTGTGGCGAGCACCTTGGGCGACCATGCCGGATCGGCTGCTCAGTGCTGAAATCGGCCGCGCGCTGCGGCTTTCGCTGGTGTGCGCGACCGCGGCCACGGCGATCTGCGTGATACTGGGTATTCCGCTGGCCTGGGTGCTCGCGCGCGCCGAGCTGCCGGGGCGCGGACTGATCCGCGCCTTGGTCACCGTGCCGCTGGTGTTGCCGCCGGTGGTCGGCGGCGTCGCGCTGCTGCTCGTGCTGGGGCGGCGCGGGCTGATCGGACGGTACCTCTACGAATGGTTCGATGTCTCGCTGCCGTTCACCACCGCCGGGGTGGTCGTGGCCGAAGCATTCGTGGCCATGCCCTTTCTGGTGATCTCCGTCGAAGGAGCCCTGCGGGCAGCTGATCCGCGCTTCGAGGAGGCGGCCGCCACCCTCGGCGCCACCCGCTGGTACGCCTTCCGCCGGGTCACGTTGCCGTCGGTCCTGCCCGGCGTCATCGCGGGTTCGGTGCTCTGCTGGGCGCGGGCACTGGGTGAGTTCGGCGCCACCATCACGTTCGCGGGCAACTTTCCCGGCCGCACCACCACCATGCCGCTGGCGGTCTATCTCGCGTTGGAAACCGATCCGGACGCCGCGATCGTGCTCAGCCTGGTGTTGCTGGCCGTCTCGGTCGCGGTGCTGGTCGCGTTGCGCGAACGATGGATTCGGGGAGCGGTATGAGTTTGGAAGCCGACCTGCGGATCGACCGAGGGCGCTTCGCACTCGAGCTACCTTTGGTCGTCGAACCGGGGGAGGTGGTCGCTGTGCTGGGACCGAACGGGGCGGGCAAGACCACCGCGCTGCGCGCCCTGGCGGGGTTGATCGCGCTGACCGGCGGGCACATCCGCTTGGACGGAACCACCTGGGACGCGCCACCCTCGGTGTTCCTGCCCGCCGAACGCAGACGGGTCGGCGTCGTGTTCCAGGACTACCTGCTGTTCGGGCATCTTTCGGCACTGGAGAACGTCGCCTTCGGGCTGCGTGCCAGGGGATATCGGCGCGCCGCCGCCCATGAGCAGGCCGGCCGATGGCTCCAACGGGTCGGACTGACGGATTACGCCCAGCGCAAACCACGAGCGTTGTCGGGCGGGCAGGCGCAACGGGTCGCGTTGGCCCGCGCGCTGGTCACCGAACCGCAACTTTTGCTGCTCGACGAGCCGCTGGCTGCGCTGGACGCAGGTACCAAGCTCCACGTGCGCTCGGACCTCGCCCACCACCTGCGCGATTACCCCGGCCACACCGTTCTGGTCACCCACGACCCGCTCGACGCGATGGTCCTGGCCGACCGGCTGGTCATCCTCGAGGACGGGGCGATCGTTCAGCAAGGACCGCCCGCGCAGGTGGCGGCGCGGCCCCGCTCGGACTATGTGGCCACCCTGATGGGCCTCAACCTCTACCGCGGCACCGCGCGTGGCACGGTTGTCGACCTGGACGGTGGCGGCAGCATCACCATCGCCGACCCCACCCAGGGGCGGGTCTATGTGGCTTTCGGTCCCAACGCC
Source organism: Nocardia sp. NPDC057455 (assembly GCF_042802775.1). Taxonomy (NCBI): domain Bacteria; kingdom Bacillati; phylum Actinomycetota; class Actinomycetes; order Mycobacteriales; family Nocardiaceae; genus Nocardia; species Nocardia sp. NPDC057455. Next base: position 15,997 of record NZ_JBHVDM010000023.1, read on the forward strand.
GTGGGCCTGCATCCGGAACAACCCGTGGGCAGCCCCCGCAACTGCTGGCCGGTCACCATCACCGGCATCGAGCAACACGCTCACATCACGCGGATTCGTCTCGACGGCATCCCGCCCGTACTCGCCGACATCGCCCCCGCCACCGTCGCCGAATTGCGACTGCACCCGGGGCAGCGGCTGTGGGCCGCGGTGAAGGCCACCGAAACCCGCTCGTATCCGGCGTGAAAAAGCGAAAGCAAGGAGCCATGCACTCCTTGCCACTTCTAACATATATCGCACCCGGGGCCTTGCGGCAAGGCCCCGGTCGTGCTGCACAATCTCCAGCCGAAGCCAGAACCTGCGGAAATCGACGATTCGCAAAGTTGTGCGCTTCGGCCCCGAATGGGCCTCGCCAGATACAGGGATGGAGTTCGTGTGATCGATGTGATCGTTGCCGGTGGCGGACCGACCGGATTGATGCTGGCCTGCGAGTTGCGGCTGCACGGCGTGCACACGCTGGTGCTGGAGAAGGAGGCGGAGCTCACCGAGCGGTCCCGAGGGCAGGGGCTGCACACGCGCAGCGTCGAGATGATGGACCAGCGCGGCCTGCTGGACCGATTCCTCGCGGTCAGTAACAAGTTCCAGGTCGGCGGTCTCTTCGGCGGCATCGTCAAGCCGTGGCCGGAACGGATGGACACGGCGCACCCGTACGGCCTCGCCAATCCGCAGACGGTCACCGAACGGCTGCTGAACGAGCATGCTCTCGAACTCGGTGCCGAGATCCGGCGTGGCTGCGAACTGGTCGGGCTGACCCAGGACGACGAAGGAGTGACCGTCGAACTGGCGGACGGTACGCACCTGCGTGCGCGCTACCTCGTCGGATGCGACGGCGCTCGCAGCACCGTGCGCAAGTCGCTCGGCGTGGGTTTCCCCGGCGAGCCCACCAAGGTCGAGACGTTGCTGGGCGTGATGGAGTTGACCGAGGACCCGGCGACTATTGCCGCGATCGTCGCGGAAGTGCACAAGACCCAGAAGCGGTTCGGCGCCGCCGCGCTGGGGGATGAAGACGGGGTGTATCGCATCGTGGTGCCCGCCGACGGGGTGGCCGAGGATCGTGCGGCCGCACCGACGCTCGAGGAGTTCAAACAGCGGCTGCGGACCATCGCAGGCACCGACTTCGGCGCGCAGGCACCGCGCTGGCTGTCCCGGTTCGGCGACGCCACCCGGCAGGCCGAGCGCTACCGGGTCGGCCGGGTACTGCTGGCAGGCGACGCGGCGCACATCCACCCGCCGACCGGTGGGCAGGGGCTCAACCTCGGCATCCAGGACGCGTTCAACCTCGGCTGGAAACTGGCCGCCGAGGTCGCGGGCTGGGCGCCGGAGGGGCTGCTCGACAGCTACCACGCCGAACGGCACCCGGTGGGCGCGCGCGTGCTGGAGAACACCCGCGCGCAGATCACGCTGATGGGGACCGATCCGGGTGCGACCGCGCTGCGGGAGCTGTTCTCGAAGCTGATGGACTTCGAGGAGGTGAACCGGTACGTCACCGAGATCATCACCGCGATCGGGGTTCGCTACGACCTCGGCGAGGGGCATGATCTGCTCGGCCGGCGAATGCGGGACGTGGCGTTGAAGAAGGGGCGACTCTACGACCGGATGCACGGCGGCCGCGGGCTGCTGCTCGACCAGACCGGCCTGCTCTCGGTGGCGGGCTGGGCGGATCGCGTCGACCACGTCGTCGAGGTCAGCGAAGAACTGGAGGTGCCCGCGGTCCTGATCCGGCCGGACGGCCATGTGGCGTGGGTCGGTGAAGATCAGCACGATCTGCTCGGCGAGTTGCGGAAGTGGTTCGGTGCTGCCGTCGGGTAGTGGTGCGGTCGTAGGTTGAGCGGGCGGCCTCGGTCACCGACGCTGGTGGCCGAACTCCGCCTGATTTGCTTCAATCAATATATGTGCAGGTGGATGGCTTATTCTGGTGAGCCGATCCTGGCCGAGGACCTCTTGTTCCGGCCGGTGCATTCCCTGATCGATCAGAGCCTGCACTCGCGCCTGGGTGCGACGACCACGAACGGTGACGGCTTCGGGATCGGCTGGTACGGCGAAGGCCCGCGCCCGGCGGTGTTCAAGAACATCGAACCGGCGTGGAACGACCGCAACCTGCGGGAGATCGCTGCGCAAGTGCGTACACCGCTGTTCTTCGCGCACGTGCGCGCCTCGACCGGAACCGAGGTGCAGCGCAGCAACTGTCACCCGTTCCGGCACGGGCACTGGTTGTGGATGCACAACGGAGCGCTGCGCGATTTCCGGAGGATCAAGCGTGATCTGATGACGGCGGTGAACCCGGCCCTGTTCACCGACATCGAGGGTTCCACGGATTCGGAAACGCTTTTCTACCTCGCGCTGACCTTTGGGCTCGTCGACGACCCGTTCGGCGCGGTCGCCCGCGCGGTCGGCTTCGTCGAGGAGGTCGGCCGCGCCCACGACGTGCAAGCCCCGGTACAGATGACCGTCGCGACCACCGACGGCGAGTCCATGTGGTTCTTCCGGTATTCCAGCGAACACGCCACACGCTCGCTGTTCTATTCCAACGATGTCGCGAAGGTGCGGGCTCTGCACCCAGAGGTGCGGGCTCTGCGCCAGTTGGGTGCGGACGCGCGATTCGTCGTATCCGAGCCGCTGCGCGACCTGCCCGGGGCGTGGAACGAGGTCGAGGAATCGTCGGCAGGCGTCGTCCGCCTCGGCCACGATGAAACCCGCCCGTTCCAGCCGATCGCACCCTGAACGCTATGTGGTGCCGCTGATCGCGTCGTCCGAATCCGTTGTGCCGGTGAGGCGGTGCCTACTCGTCGTGTCCTGCGTCTTGTGCGGGATGAGTGTCGCGATGGTTAGGCTGCGGCGTTGTGCGTGGGCTGTCGTCGGTGACGAGGTTGTGGTCGGTGTGGGTGGTTACTCGGCTACTGATGGTGGTCTTCACCGGGGTGACGTTGTTGCCGCACAGCATCTGGGATGCCTCGGCCGCGGATTTGACGCTGTACCGGGAATGGGCCGGAATCATCGTCGGCCGGAACGTCTTCCCGCTGGACGACGAGCGGTGGCAGTATCCGCCCGGAGCGGGCGTATTGCTGGCGGTGCCCTGGCTGCTGGGTGGCGGGTTCGGCTACAACTGGTTGTTCTTCGCGCTGGTCGCCGCGGCGGACGCGAGCGTGCTGAGCTTGCTGATCCGGGCGGCACGCGGCGACGGACGGGCGATCGCGCAGACCGGGCCCTGGGTCTGGACGGTGGGGGTGGCCTTGCTGGGCCGGGTCTGTTACGGCCGATTCGATTTGATCGTGGCCGCGACCGCGGTCGCGGCACTGCTGTGGTCGGCGCGTCGACCAGCGGTGGCCGGGGCGGCCGCCGCTGCGGGCGTTTTGCTGAAAGTGTGGCCGGTGGTGGTCCTGCTGGGGTTGCGCAGGCGAACGCTGTGGCGGATGAGTGCGGTGGCGGCCGGTGTCGGCCTGATGTCGAGCGTCGGATTGACAGCACTCGGCCCCGGTGCGTGGTCGTTTCTGGAGTTCCAGTCGAAGCGTGGATTGCAGATCGAATCCGTCGCTGCCACACCGCTGTTGATCGCTCGGCTGGTGAACGGTGGGTACACCATCGTGCATCGCTACGGGGCCGATGAGTTGTCCGGGCCGGCGGTATCCGCCGCGGCTCGGGTGTGCGTGGCTGCCACTGTCGTCGGCGGCGCGATATTGCTGATCACCTGGTGGCGCACGCGGCCTCCGGCAGCAGATCTGGCCTTGGCCGCAGTACTGCTCGCCTTGGCGACCAGTCGCGTGCTCAGCCCGCAGTACCTGGTATGGGCGGTGGCGGTGGCCGCGGTCTGCGCGCTCGACTCGCGCACCACACAGCGGCCCGTGGTGGTGCTGGTGCTGGTGACAGCGCTGATGAGTCAGGTGGAATTCCCGTTCGTCTACGACCGGGTGGCTACCGGAAGCCTGCCGGGAGTGATCGTGCTGACCCTGCGCAACGGCCTGCTGCTCTGGGCGACTGTGTGGTCTGTACTGCGGCTGCGCGGCGCGAGTCCTCGGATGCTTCGTGACTACGCGGAAATGCCACAGCTCGGTGACAGTCCCACCGCCGCAAGGTCACGCTGAACGACGGCCATTACCACTTCGCTCGCCGGTGCGATTGATCGATGGACTCATGGCCGTGAAATGCGATGCAACTGGTCGATCAAACACGGCATGTACGTGACACGGGCACCGGACCACCCGCGCGGGCCGACGACGACTGGCTGTCCGGTGTGCCGCCGCGACCGGCGTCAGAGCTCGGCAACCAAGCCCGCCGCCGCTTCGATCGCGGCGGCCTCGTGGTCGAGCAGGACGTCGCCGCCTTGCGTCGTGACGATCGGCGTGTACGGGTCGTCCACGAATTCTTCGCCGAGCAGCTCGCGAAGCACCGCGAGTCCGCAGAACGGAACGTAGTGCGGGCTGTAGCCGCCTTCTTGCACGAAGGCGATGCGGCCCGCGCAGGTTTCGGCGGCGATGTCCAGCATTCGCCGGGTCAGGTGCCGGAAGCCGCCGCTGGTGACCATCTGCCGAGCCAGCGGGTCGAGAATGCTCGCGTCGAATCCGGACGCCACGATGATGAGCTCGGGCGCGAAGGCACGCAGCGCAGGTTCGACGACCCGGTCGATCGCGTGCCGATAGGCGGCGTCACCGCTACCGGGCGGAAGCGGCACGTTGATCGCGTAACCGTACCCATCGCCCGTGCCACGCTCTTCGCGGTAGCCGGAGTTCGGCGGGAAACACAGGTGCTGATGGATCGAGATGGTCAGCACCGACGGATCGTCGTACCAGATGTCCTGAGTGCCGTTGCCGTGGTGGACGTCCCAATCGACGACGGCGATGCGTCCCACGCCGAGAACGTCTTTCGCATAGGCGGCGGCGATGGCAACGTTGTTGAAGAGGCAGAAGCCCATGCCGGTGGCGCGGGTCGCGTGATGGCCGGGCGGATTGACCAGTGCGTAACCGTTGTCGACCGTCCCCGCGAGCACATCCTGAACGAGTGCGATCGCACCGCCCGCCGAGAGCGCGGCGATCTCGTAGCCGCCTTTTCCGAACGACGAAACGCCGTCGCCGGCGTCCCCGCCCTTCGGCTGCAAACTCTCGGCCTTGATGCGCTCCAGATGTTGCGCGGTATGTACCCGCAAGATGTCGGCCTCGTCGGCGGGGGTCGCTTCGATCGAATGCAGCTTGTCGAGCAAGCCGGATACCGCGACCAGCTCGTGAAAACGCCGTTTGGTGTCGGGATGCGCGAGGTGGTGCCCGATCGGCTGGAGGCCGACCGTGGCGTCCGAGGGGAACAGGCTTCCGCTGCCGGTGTCGGCCCATCCGTAGAGGGTGTTCCACACGTATCCAGTCGTCATGGTGAACTCCTAGCAGTCGGCGGACATCCACACGTCCGACCCGTCCGAATGGCTACACGCGCTCATTACAGGCACAGCAGTCACTACGCCGCAACCGGAGGGGTTGCCACCTGCGGCGGTGGCGGCGACCGTGCTCGGGGAAGGATCGGCCTCCTACAGCGGGCTCGGCTCGGAGGCGTGGGTGGCGCCGATCCAGTGCAGGAGTCGATGAATCGTTTCGTCCGCGAGGCGGTAGCGCACGATGCGGCCACTCTTGGATGCGGTGACCCAACCCTGGTGACGCAACTGGCGCAGGGCGTGTGAGGCGGCGGTCGCGGTCATCCCGACCGTGGCGGCGAGTTCGGTCACGCTCTGGCCGGGAGTGTGGTGCAAGCACACCAGCAGGCGCAGCCGGTTGGCGTCGGACAGCAGGTCGAATCGGTGAGCCCAATGTTCGACGCTGGATACGTCCAGGCCGAGCGCGGCGGGCCGGGCGCGTTCGGGGTCCAGCGAGTCACTCGTAACCACCTCTCTACTCTGCCGCCCTCTCCTCGACTGGGCCGAATATTGCGGAAGTGCACATATCGGTCCACTTGAACATATATGGCGCGTATCGTTCCGGAGGTGAGGGAGACCATTTCGGCGATGCATATGAGTGATGGCATCGTCGACGCGCCGACCTCCGCGATATTCGCGGTCATCGCTCTCACCGGGCTGGGATTCGCGGCGTGGCGCGCGCGTGCCGAACTGGAGGAGCGTGCCGCTCCGATGGCCGGTCTGGTGGCCGCGTTCATCTTCGCGGTGCAGATGGTGAATTTTCCGATCCTGCCGGGCGTGAGCGGGCATCTACTCGGTGGTGCGCTCGCCGCCATTCTGGTCGGGCCCTACATGGGTGCGCTGTGTGTGGCCATCGTGCTGATCGTTCAGGCACTACTGTTCGCCGATGGCGGGTTGACGGCGCTGGGTACGAACATCACGAATATGGCGTTGCTCGGGGTGGCGGTGGGCTATCTCGCCGCGCGCCGGCTGCTGCCCCTCATGCCGAGGCGCGCAGGGTTCGGGGTCGTCGCATTCGTCTCCGCGATAAGCGCGACCATCTGTGCCGCCATGGGTTTCGCTGCCGAATACGCGATCGGTGGGGCAGCTGGATCCACTGTCGGCGCGGTTACCTGGTACATGCTGGGTACGCACACTTTGATCGGCATCGGGGAAGGCGTCATCACCGCGATCACCGTCGTCGCCGTAGTCAACGCCCGCCCCGACCTCGTGCACCTGCTGCGTGCTGCCGATCGCACGAGGACGCGCGTGCCGGGGCCGCGCGCCGCACTCTCGATGAACGGATTCCTGCTCGGTTTCGCCGCCGTCGCGGTACTCGTGGCGGGTCTGTTGTCGTATGTGGCGAGTTCGCGACCCGACGGGCTCGATGCCGCGACGCGGCGCGGCTGTACCGTGGCCGAAGTCGACGGCAATGAGGAACTGCACGGCGAGTGCATCGCCCGGAACGTGGCCGATCACGCGTTGGCGGATTCGCCGCTGGCCGGGTACACGATCGACGGTAACCATGGGCTGACCGGCGTAGCGGGCGTTCTCGGGCTCGCCGCCGTATTCGCCGCGCTGCTCGCGGTGGTGCGCATCGTCAGGGCGGGCCGATCGAAGCATCGTCGGGCCGAACGGGTCTGGGAGGACGGAGTCGCGTCACCCGACCCGGGGTCGACCTAGGTGTCCACGGTGAGTCATCGGCTGCACCTCCCCGGCAGTTCGCCGGTGCATCGGACTCCGGCCGAGGTGAAGATCGTGTGCGCCGTAATCTCAGTCTGCGCGGTGGTCGCGACACCGAGGGAAATGTTCTGGCCGTTCGCCTGCTATGCGGCCGGATTGTTCGTCGTCTGGCGGGTGGCACAGATTCCACTACGGTGGATCGCGCCGCGCCTGCTGATCGAGTTGCCCTTCGTCGTCTTGGCTGTTCTGCTGCCGTTCGCGGCCGGAGAACCCAGAACGACGATTTTCGGACTGTCACTGTCGACGACGGGTCTCTACGCCGCATGGGGAATCGTCGCGAAAGGTGCGATCGGAGTGGGCATTTCGCTGACAGTCGCTGCCACGACGAGCGTGCGGGAACTACCGGGCGGACTCAGCAGGCTACACGTGCCCGCCATGATCGTCACGATCGTGGTGCTGATGCTGCGGTATGTGGACCTCATCGCCGACGAGGCGGAACGCATGCGCGTGGCGCGGATCTCGCGCGGAGACGACCCGCGGACGCTACGTCAGATCGGCGCCACAGCGCGCGGCGTCGGCAGCCTGTTCCTGCGCTCCTACGAACGCGGCGAACGGGTGCACATGTCGATGCTCTCGCGCGGGTTCACCGGTACGGTCACCGATTTCGGCACAACCCCGGCCAGCGGTAGGCAATGGATTCTCTCGTGTGCTCCCGTGTCGGCCGTACTCGGCGTCTGTGTCGGCGCCTGGGTCGCCCGGTGAACGAGTCGACGGCCCAAGCCGTCCGCTTGGCCGACCTGACCTTCGCCTATCCGGACGGGACCGGTGCGTTGCACGGGCTGGATCTCGACATCGCCCCCGGCGAACGGGTCGCGGTTCTGGGACCCAACGGCGCGGGCAAATCGACCCTGATGCTGCACCTCAACGGTGTGCTCAGCGCGACCTCGGGCGAGGTGTACATCGGCGGCACCCGGGTGGACCGCACCACCGTCCGCGCCATACGCCGGCGCGTCGGCGTCGTCTTCCAAGACCCCGACGACCAACTGTTCATGCCGACAGTCGAGCAAGATGTCGCGTTCGGGCCCACCAACTTCGGCATGCGCGGCGAACATCTCGCCGAGAACGTGCGCTTCGCGCTCGCCGCCGTCGGAATGACCGATCGAGCCGACCGCTCCCCGGGCCGTCTATCGCTGGGCGAACGCCGCCGCGCCGCGCTCGCCACCGTCCTTGCGTGCCGCCCGGAAGTACTCGTCCTCGACGAGCCCGCGGCCAACCTCGACCCGGTCGCCCGGCGAGAACTCGCCGACATCCTGCTCACGCTGCCGACCACACTCGTCCTGGTGACCCACGACCTGCCCTATGCCCAGCGCATCTGCGAGCGCGCGGTCATCCTCGACAACGGACGCATCGTCGCCGACGGACCGATAAACGAAATACTGGCCGACACCGACCTTCTCACCGCACATCGCCTCAGCTGAGCACTGTCCGGACATACGTTCGCAAACTACGCAGGTTCGCTGATTCCGGTACGCAAATATCGGCATTTGCGAGGCATTTCGAGCCGCTATGGGCGTGGGTAGCGTGCGAATGAGAAACCAGGAACTCGACGTCCGGAGGCTCACACCGTGAAAAACCACCTCGTCCGCACGCACCGCTGCGCGGAGCACTTCCCGCGCGAGGAGCATCTCGCGTGGCGGATCGCCGAGGTTGCCGCGGATCCGGTGGCGGTCACGCCGGAGACCGAGGAGATGATCGTCAACCGGATCATCGACAACGCGGCGGTCGCGGCGGCGTCGGTGACCCGCCGTCCGGTGGCCAACGCACGTGCGCAGGCGCTGGCGCATCCGTATCGACCGGGCGCGACGGTGTTCGGGGTGCCGGGACGGTTCTCGCCGGAATGGGCAGCGTGGGCGAATGGTGTCGCGGTGCGCGAACTGGATTTCCACGACACCTTCCTGGCCGCGGAGTACTCCCACCCCGGCGACAACATCCCGGCGATCCTGGCGGTGGCCCAGCACACCGGCCGCAGCGGCCGGGATCTGATCCGCGGGCTGGCGACGGGATACGAGGTCCAGGTGGATCTCGTGCGTTCGATCTGCCTGCACGAGCACAAGATCGATCATGTGGCCCATCTCGGCCCCTCGGTGGCAGCCGGTATCGGCACGCTGCTGGGGCTCGATACCGAAATCATCTACCAGGCCATCGGCCAGGCATTGCACACCACCACCGCGACCCGCCAGTCCCGCAAGGGCGAGATCTCGAGTTGGAAGGCGTACGCGCCCGCCTTCGCCGGAAAGATGGCGGTGGAGGCCGTGGATCGCGCCTTGCGTGGCGAGGGTGCCCCCTCGCCGATCTGGGAGGGTGAGGACGGGGTGATCGCCTGGCTCCTCGGCGGACCCGAGAAGGAATACTCGGTGCCGCTTCCCGGTCCTGGCGAACCCAAGCGCGGAATCCTCGATACCTACACGAAGGAGCATTCCGCCGAATACCAGAGCCAGGCGCTGATCGACCTGGCCCGCCGGATGCGCGAGCGGATCGGTGACCTGGACCGGGTCGCCTCGATCGTGCTGCACACCAGCCACCACACCCATGTGGTGATCGGCACCGGATCGGGCGACCCGCAGAAGTTCGACCCGACCGCGTCGCGGGAGACCCTGGACCACTCGGTGATGTACATCTTCGCCGTCGCCCTGCAGGACGGCACCTGGCATCACGAGCGCTCCTACACACCCGAGCGCGCGCGGCGTCCCGACACGATCGAGTTGTGGCGCAAGATCTCCACCGCCGAGGACCCGGAGTGGACCCGCCGCTATCACTCGACCGATCCGAAGGAGAAAGCGTTCGGCGCCCGTGCGGAGGTCACGTTGACCAGCGGTGCGGTCATCGTCGATGAACTGGCGGTGGCCGACGCGCATCCGCACGGCGCGCGACCCTTCGCCCGCGACCAGTACATCGCCAAGTTCCGGACATTGGCGGATGGCGTCATCGAGCCCGCCGAGCAGGACCGCTTTATGGAAGCCGCGCGGTGTGCGGGTGAGTTGCCGGCCGGCGAGCTGGCGCAGTTGAACATCTCAATTCCCGACGAAGTGCTCGCGCGGGCGCCGAAGCTGCCGAAAGGACTCTTCCGATGACCGGCCTGCTGGCTGCGGCGACCTCGACCGCCGGCAAACGCGCCGCATTCCGCGCGGGACTGACCTCCGGAGCGATCCAGCGTTTCCCCGGGGCATTCAATCCGCTGGTGGCCGGACTGATCCAGGAGATCGGCTTCGAAGGCGTGTACGTCTCCGGGGCGGTGGTCTCGGCCGATCTCGCCCTGCCCGACATCGGGCTCACCACGCTGACCGAAGTCGCCGGACGAGGCCATCAGATCGCGCGGGTCACCGACCTGCCGGTGCTCATCGACGCCGACACCGGCTTCGGCGAACCGATCAGTGCCGCACGCACCGTCTCGATGCTGGAAGACGCCGGAATCGCGGGTTGTCACCTCGAGGATCAGGTGAATCCCAAACGGTGCGGTCACCTCGACGGCAAGGCCGTGGTGACGACCGAGGAGATGGTGCGCAGGCTCGGGGCCGCGGTATCCGCGCGGCGCGACCCGAACTTCGTGATCTGCGCGCGCACCGACGCCGCCGGAATCGAAGGCATCGATGCCGCGATCGAACGAGCGAACGCCTATGGCGACGCCGGCGCAGACCTGATCTTCACCGAGGCGCTGCAGACGGTCGCCGAGTTCGAGAAGTTCCGGGCCGCGGTCTCGATTCCACTGCTGGCCAACATGACCGAATTCGGCAAGTCTGCGCTCATCCCGGCGGCCACTCTGCAGTCCATCGGCTACAACGCGGTGATCTACCCGGTGTCGACGCTGCGTCTGGCGATGTTCGCGGCGGAATCCGGGTTACGGGAGATTTTCGAGCACGGCACACAGGCGGGCCTGCTGGATCGGATGCAGCACCGCAGTCGTCTCTACGAACTGCTGCGATACGAGGCCTACAACGAATTCGACGCCGAGATCTTCAATTTCACTCTGGGAAGGAACCAGTGATGACGGAGACCGCGATACCGACCGTCTACAAAGGTCTGGCAGGGGTCGTCGTCGACACCACCGCCATCTCCAAGGTGGTGCCCGAGACCAACTCTCTGACCTACCGCGGCTACGCCGTCCAGGATCTGGCCGCCCACTGCAGCTTCGAGCAGGTGGCCTATCTGCTCTGGCACGGTGAACTGCCCACCGACGCCGAGTTGGAGAGGTTCTGCCAGCAGGAGCGGGCCTCGCGTCGCGCCGACCGGTCGATGCTGTCGCTGGTGGCCAAGATGCCGGACACCTGCCATCCGATGGATGTGGTCCGCACCGCCATCAGCTATCTCGGCGCCGAAGATCCGGCCGAAGAGGACAATTCGGCGAGGGCCAACCGCGGCAAAGCGCTTCGGATGTTCGCGGTGCTGCCGACCATCGTCGCGGCCGACCATCGCCGTCGTCACGGTCTGGACCCGGTCGCGCCGCACTCCCACCTGGGGTATGCCGAGAATTTCCTGAACATGTGCTTCGGGGCCGTCCCGTCGCGCGAACTGGTGCGGGCGTTCGAGGTGTCGTTGATCCTGTACGCCGAGCACAGCTTCAACGCCTCCACCTTCGCAGCTCGCGTGGTCACCTCGACGCTGTCGGATATCTACAGCGCTGTCACCGCCGCTATCGGCGCTTTGAAAGGGCCGCTGCACGGTGGTGCGAACGAGGCTGTCATGCACGGCATGCTCGAGATCGATGATCCCGGGCTGGCCGAGGCGTGGTTGCGCGACAAGTTGGCCGGGAAGGAAAAGGTCATGGGTTTCGGACACCGCGTCTACAAGAACGGTGACTCCCGGGTGCCCACCATGAAGAAGGCCTTCCTGGATATCGCCGCCGCGACCGACGGCCACAAGTGGGTGCGAATGTACGAGATCCTGGAACGCGCAATGAACGAGGCCACCGGCATCGAGCCGAATCTCGACTTCCCGACCGGACCCGCTTACTACCTGCTCGGCTTCGACATCGAAGTCTTCACCCCGATCTTCGTCATGAGCCGCATCACCGGCTGGACCGCGCACATCATCGAACAGGGTGAGTCGAACGCACTGATCCGCCCGTTGAGCGAATACATCGGAGTCCCACAGCGCTCGGTCGTCGCCTGAGCCCTTTCGCGCAGTACCGACGGCCCGCACGACAGTACGTGCCGTCGCTACGTTGCCGCGCGCCCTTATTGCGGCGACGATGTAGCGTGCTCTGTCCGGCAGAACCCGGCCACCCAGGTACACCGCGCCGCAGCTACCGGTCGACTTCACGACTACGCAGGGCCGCCATCGCGGCGCGCGTCAGCGTGACGAACCCGAGCCGCTGTGCGGTCGAGGCAGGGGGATCTCCAAGTGCACCGTCTGAAAGCCGGTGTGCGGGCCGCGTGCGTCGTGGAGTATTCGGCCGAAGGTGAGCCAGAAGTCGAGGGCACCAGGGGTGCGCGCGTCGGTGTGCGGATACAGCCGATCGAACTCCGTTGTGGTGCAGCCATAATCGATCGCCGCGCGGACTGATCGGGTGGCCGGGCCGCGGCGGTGGTGCTCCGGTCGGACGTAGACCCGGAAGAGCTGTGCGGTGCCTCGACTGCTGGTCCTGAGTCGCCCATCTATCTCTATGTGACTAGTAATTATCTTCATTGCGGCGGAGCGTAGAGGCAGAACCTGTACCCGTTCTGGCGAGATTCTGCGAGAACTGTCGAGGCTGAAGCCCATCCGGAGAGTGCGTGATGCACTGGCAATTAACGTGGTTTGGCAGGTAGTCGGTCTGGATGGCGGAGTGGGTACAGGCTGCCACGACCTAGTGTGAAGAGAGTCGGGACAACGGCTAGAACGTGTGCTAAGTTAATAACCATTCTGATCGTCGAGGCGGTGTCGGCGCTTCTGCCGTCACCGTATCCTCGCGATCGCCGCCCTGGCTCAATGAGGAGTGGTGCAGTGATGGATGGTTTCAGCAGGCGCGAGGCGTTGCGGGCTGGTGGGGTGTTGGGGGGGTTAGGTGCGTTGGCGGCGGTAATTCCGGCGCGGGCGCAGCCGTGGTCCTGGTCGCCGGAGGGGTCGGTGGCCGGGAGTGGGGAGGGGGTTGATCCGATGGGGGTGTGGGATCCGGAGGCGGATGAGTTGGTGGCGTCGTTGCTGGATCGGGGGGAGGTGGGGAGGGTGAACGGGTTATTACGGACCTGGACGCGTAATGGTCAGCCGTTGCCGGAGGGGTTGCCGGGGGATCTGCGGGATTTCATGGAGTATGCGCGTCGGTTGCCGGTGTGGACGGATCCGCAGAAGCTGGCGACGGCGGTGGAGTTCAACAAGAAGCGGGGGTTGTATCTGGGGGTGTTGTATGGATTGGCCAGCGGGATGATGAGCACGGTCATTCCGAAGGAGGCGCGGGCGGTGTATTACTCCAAGGGTGGTCATGATCTGAAGGATCGGATCACCAAGACCGCGAAGTTGGGGTATGACATCGGGACGGCGAACGCTTATGCCCCGGATGGGGAAATGGTGGTGACGTGTGTGAAGACGCGGTTGGTGCATGCCGCGGTGCGTCATCTGTTGCCGCGTTCGCCGCATTGGGTGGCTTCGGCGGATGAGCAGATTCCGATCAGCCAGAACGACATGATGGTGACCTGGCACAGTTTGCCGACGACGGTGATGAAACATTTGACCGCGTGGGGGGTGCCGATCCCGGTGGCGGAGTCGGAGGCGTTTCTGCATTCCTGGCAGGTGGGTGCGCATATGTTGGGGATACGGGATGAGTACATTCCCAATTCGTGGGGCGAGGCGAACGCTCAGGCCGCTCAGGTGCTGGATCCGATTCTGGCGCCGACTCCGGAGGGTGCCAAGCTCGCTGATCGGTTGTTGCGGTTGGGGGCGAATCTGGATTTGGCGGTGCTGACCAAGCCGGTGTTGGGGGCGTTCACTCGTTTCCTGCTCGGGGATGCGATCGCCGACGGGTTGGCCATCGGGCGGGAGCCGGTGTGGGATCCGTTGCTGCGGGTGAGTTGGGGGCCGTTCATCGCGGTGCGGGAGGGTTTGTTGCCGGTGGTGCCGTTGGCGCCGGATGCGTACTGGTTGTTCGATGAGTTCCTGCGCCGGGCGGCGTTGGTGTATCTCGCCGAATTGCGGATGCCGATCAGTATCGAACTGCCCACCATGAACCGTGACATGACCCAACCACACCGCTGACCCGAGTTCGCGACGTCGAGGTGTGGGCGACGATTCCGCCCGGGTGAGGCCTGAACGCGTGCGGACTCGATTCCACGGGCGACAGCGGGATCCGGCTCGACACCGGGGTGGTGTGTGATTCGATACCGTGTCGCATCGCCATGCTCGGGTGTGGATGCCGGAGAATGGTGCACGTTGCGCGCGTTCCGGCTCTACCGTGATTCCCGCTGTCGCCGCAATCCATCTCGATCACGTGACCTCGGTGCTTGAAACACGGAGAATTCGATGTTCACCCGATGGAAGACGATAGCCGCCGCGTGTGTGGCCGCGACGGTAACCGCTACTGTTCAACTCGGCGTCGCGCCTTCTGCGGACGGCGCACCGAACCATTGCCCCGATCTGTATGTCGTGGCGATCCCCGGAACGTGGGAGACGTCCAGTACCGATCCGGGCAAAGGAATACTCGCACTGAGTTTGACCGGCTTACCCGGGGATGTTCAGGTCGACTATGTCCATTACGCGGCGACGGCGTTTCCCTGGGAAAGCGAAGTGTACGGTCGCTCCAAACAAGAGGCCATCGACAAAGCGCGCGACTCGGCCTCCGACATGGCGCAAGCGTGCGAAGCCACCCGGATCGCGTTGCTCGGCTACAGCCAAGGTGCGGATGCGGCAGGTGACCTCGCGGCCGAGATCGGTACCGGATTGGGCGTGATGCCGCCGCAGCGGGTCGTCCTGGTCGGGCTGATCTCCGATCCACGGCGCTCCCCCGGCGATACCCTGATCGGCCCGCCCGTGCCGGGCGCCGGAGCGGTCGGGCCTCGCCCGGGAGGTTTCGGTTGGCTCACCCCGCGCACCTACACCTTCTGCGCCGCAGGTGATCTGTACTGCGCGATGCCGGAGGGTGACTTCGCCGGACGTATCGCCGGCTTCTTCGTCCAACTCTCGGATCCGGATCCGGGAAAAATAGGCAACTATCAGCAACAGGCGACCGAGATCATCGGCGACGCACTGGCCGCAGGCGGCCTCGGCCTGCTCTCCGACCAGATCAACGCCTCCGCGTACGAACAGCGGAAGCAACAGATCGACGAATTCTTGAAATCCGGCATCCATCAGAGCTACCCCTCCTACACCCTCGGCCCCGATGCTCTCACCCCCTTGACCTGGCTGCGGCAGCGTCTCATCGAGGAAGCCCGACCCTGACCGTCTCGGTCGCTGAGTGATGCGCCGGGTGCCCGAGGCAACGGTGGCTGCCATGGTCAACTGGCGAGACGCTGGGCGCATCCGACCCTTGCAGATTGACGGCAAGTGCCTTCAGTTCTAAAGTGATGGCACTTGCCATCACTTCGAAAGGCGGCGTCGCCATGGCCTTGTTCAACCCGAGAACCGAGACGTTCGAGGAATTCGATCCCGCCACCAGGGTTCGGCTACGGTCGGTGGTCGACTTCTTCGAAACCAAGGGCAAGCAGGCACTCACCAGCGATGCGTTCCGGGCGGAGTGGTACGACGACTGGATGCGGTTCCTCGCCGAGAGCCGGATCATCGCCTACATGGCGACCCCGCGGGCGAGCGCGGGTACGGATCCGGAGAAGCGCTGGGACACCGCGTTCATCTCTCGGTTCAACGAGATCACCGGCTTCTACGGGTCGCAGTACTGGTACGCATGGGGTGTCTCCACGCTCGGTCTCGCCACCATCTGGCAGAGCGCGAACGGCAAGGCGCATCTGCGTGCCGCCGAGGAACTCGCCCGCGGCGGGATCATCGGCTTCGGGCTGTCGGAAAAGGATCACGGCGCCGACATCTACGCCACCGACATGCTGCTCACCCCGGACGGGGCGGGTGGGTTCACCGCCACCGGCAGCAAGTATTACATCGGCAACGGCAACGTGGCCCGGATCGTGCCGACCATCGGCAGACGCACCGACCTCGAAGGTCCCGACGCATACGTCTGGTTCGTCGCCGACAGTCAGCACCCGAGCTACCGGCTGGTCAAGAACGTCATCCACGGCCAGAACTTCGTCTCCGCTTACGACCTGGTGGACTATCCCGTGTCGGCCGACGACGTACTGCACGTGGGCCGCAAGGCATTCGACTCCGCCCTCGCCGCGGTCAACTGCGGCAAATTCAATATCGGCATGGTCGCTCTGGGCATCGTGCAGCACTGCTTCTACGAGACGATCAACCACGCCGCCGCCAAGATCCTGTTCGGGCATCCGGTCACCGACTTCGGGCAGGTGCGGCAGATATTGTCCGACAGCTACATTCGCATGAACGGCATGCGGCTCTACCACGAACGCGCGATCGACTACATGCGATGCTCGACGCCGGAGGACCGCCGCTTCGTGATGTTCAATTCCATCGGCAAGATGAAGGTCACCCGTGAGGCCGAAAGGGTGTTCCGGGAACTCTCGGATGTCATCTCCGCCAAGGGATTCGAGAAGGACAGCTACTTCGCGACAGCGCGCGGCACCATCGACTCCATGCCACGGCTGGAAGGCACCGCCCACGTCAATATGGCACTCACTCTGAAATTCATGCCGAACTTCCTCTTCGATCCGGCGGAACTGCCTCCGGTGCCGGTGCGACGGGATCCAGGCGACGACGAATCACTTTTCCGGCAGCCCGGCGCCGCCGGATTGGGCAAGGTTCGATTCGCCGACTGGCGCTCGGCCTACGCGCACTACCGACACCTACCCAACGTAGCTCTGTTCATCGAGCAGGCCGAGCGATTCACCCAGTTCCCGGTCTCGGCGCCGCCGACCCCGGCCCAGTTGGAGGATCTGGATTACCAACTGGCGGTGGGGGAGTTGTTCACGCTGCTGCCTTACGGACAGCTCATCCTGGAGCAGGCCGCGATCATCGGGACGTCCGAGGACATCGTGGAGTCCATTTTCGAGGTATTCGTTCGCGACTTCTCGGCGTACGCGCTCGGACTGTTCTCGAAAGCTTCTTCGACTCCCGCGCAGCAGGAGTGGGCGCTGAATGCGCTGCGCAAGCCGATCGTCGACGAGCAACGAACCGCACGCCTTCACGACGAGGTGATGAGCTACGCGGGCGTCTACGAGATGAACCCGTAGCTCGCTCAGGTCGAACAGCTGGAATATGCGTAGCGCCGGCGAGGGGTTGCCTCCGCTGCTCGTCTGTGGTTGGCGTTCGCATACTTTCACCGGCACATCGTCCTGTCATCCGGGAGGCGGCCATGCGCGGTTCGCACGGCCCTTCCCGGCCAGGGGCTCGGAGCTATCTGTCGGTCTCCTCGAGTTCGCGGCGCAACAACTTCCCGGTGGCGTTGCGCGGCAGTTCGTCGACGAACACCACTTCACGGGGGACTTTGTGACGGGCGAGGTTCGCTCTGACGTAGTCCTTGATCTCGTGTTCGTCGCGCCGGGCATTCGCGGCGGGAACGACGAAGGCACGCAGCCGTTTTCCGAAGTCCGGGTCTTCGACGCCCACGACCGCGGCTTCGAGGATGTCGGGTCGGTTGACCAAGAGGTTCTCCACCTCCAGTGGGTAGACGTTCTCGCCGCCGGAGATGATCATGTCGTCGTCGCGGCCGTCGATGAACAACCGTCCGTCGGCGTCGAAGTGGCCGACGTCGCCGCTGGACAGCAACCCATCGACTATTTCCTTGTTCCGGCCGTCTGTGTAGCCGGAGAAGCTGAGTCCGCTGGAGACGAAGATCGTGCCCACCTCGCCGGGGGTGGTGATCTTGTTGCGTTGCGCGTCGTAGAGCGCGACACGGCATCCCACGGGAGGTTTGCCGACGGTTCCCGGTGCCACCCGCATGTCCTGCGGGGTGGCCACGGCGGCGACCGCGACTTCCGTCGAGGCGTAGAGGTTGTACAGGACCTCGCCGAAAGCGTCGGCTGTGCGCCTGCTGAGGTCCGGTGAGACGGGTGATCCCGCGGTGAAGATGACTTTCAACGACGTTGTGTCGTACTGCTCGAGCACGTCCGATCCGAGGTCGAGGATGCGCTGCAGCATGGTTGGTACGACGACCAAGGTGGCGGCGCGGTGATCCGCGACGTCGGCGAGGGTTCGCCGCGGATCGAACTTGCGTTGCTGGAAAACTATCTTGTTGCCCAATGCCCAGCCGAGAGTGAATTGCGACAGGCCGGTGCCGTGGAAGATGGGGGCCGCCATCACGACCGCGTCGTCGCGCGGCAGCGGCACTCGGTGCAGGAATTGCGCCGATTGCAATGGTGAGACCTTGTCTCGCGGAGCACCTTTGGGAGTGCCGGTGGTCCCGCTGGTCAGAATGACGATGCCGCCGGGGCGTTCCGGGGCGGGCAGTGGCGCGGTCGAGTTCGCCGCGATGAGCAGGTCGATCGTCGGTGTGTCCGCTTCGACGGAATCGGCTTCGTCCACCCAGGTCAGGATGCGCGGCACCGGTCCGGGAACCGCACCGAGCAACTCGGCGAATTCGCTGTCGAGCAGAATCGCCCCGACCTTCTCCCGTTCGGCGACCTCGGCCAGCTGTGGTCCGGCGAAGCCGGTGTTCATCAACACGACTCGGGCGCCCAGCTTTCCGGCCGCCAGAAGCGTCGACACCATTCCGCGGTGGTCGCGGCACAGTGCCGCGAGTACGGTGCCGGGACCGATCCCCGCGGCGGTGAGTCCCCGGGCCAGCGCATTGGACTGCTGGTCGAGTTGAGCGAAGGTCAGCGTTCCGCGTTCGTCGACGATGGCGGGTGCGGCTGCGTGGCGGCGGGTGGCATGTGCAAGTACGGTGACGAACGGGCCGTACACGGAAGCTTCGCGCATCACGCGGATCGTTTCGGCCGGGTGCGCCGGATCGAACATTCCGCGCTTGGCCAGCACGACCGCCGCCGACGCCAGGTCGACCACCGAGCGGACTGCCGCGAGCGGCGATTGCAACGTCATTGTCATCGGACACCTCCAATTGGGCCGATCGGCGATCGAAACCGTCCGCGGGCTCATACCGTCAACGCTGGCTCGTCGCCTCGTAGAGCCTATCGCTTCGGAAGAATCCGCGTTCACATATGCCCCGGAGCGAGCCGGGTCGGCCGGGCAGTTCGCAGTTGCCGATCGAGTGGGTTGTTGAGAGAATGCTCTGTAACTTATATCAATATCTCGCTGGAGTTCGGCATGTCTAGTCCTGAACCGGCAGCACAGCTGCTGACCACTCCCGATACGGATCTCGGGCGTCGGCGCCGCTACATGGCGGGGCCCGCGGCGCTGCTGGGCGGCCCGGCCAACGTCATCATGCAATTGAGCTTGCCTCCGGTCGGCCGCGGCGTTGTCGAGAGCACGGTCGACAGTGGGCGGTACACGCTGCATCCGCGCAAGCGTGGCCGCACGACCCTGACCTATCTGGCGGTGGCGATGCTGGGTACCGAGGAAGACCGGGCGGCCTATCGTGCGGCGGTCAACACGTCGCACCGCTACGTGCGGTCCGGCCCCGACAGTCCGGTGAAGTACAACGCTTTCGATCCGGACTTGCAGTTGTGGGTCGCCGCGTGCCTCTACCGCGGCACCATCGACTCCCTGACCTACCTGTACGGCCCGGCGGACGAGGATCTGGCCGACGAGGTGTATCGCGAGTCCAGCCGATTCGGAACCACATTGCAGATGCGACCGGAGCTGTGGCCGCCTGACCGCGCGGCATTCGCGGAGTACTGGGACCAGAAGCTGTCGGATCTGACCTTGGACGATGAGGTGCGGGCCTATCTGCTCGACGAAGTGGTCGACTTGGGGCCCTATCGACGCTTCGAACGATTGGCGTTCCGCCGGGTGAACCGGTTCTTCACCACGGGTTTCCTCCCGCAACGCTTCCGCGACGAACTGGGGCTGGATTGGAGCCCCCGCCGTCAGCGAGTCTTCGAGGTCACGATGCGCTCGATCGGACTGTTGTTGCGAGTGCTTCCCGAGCGCTTGCGGTTGTATCCGTTCGAAACCTACCTCCACGACATGCGTAAGCGGCGGGCGCTCGGGAAGCCGTTGGTGTGAGAACCATTGCGCGTCATATCAACAGCTCGGAAGCCGTGGATGCACCGGGACCGCTGCTGCGAGGGTATCTCGGTGACCGGCGTTTCGAGTTGGCCCTTCGGCGGGCGGTAGCTCTGCAGATTCTGCATCCTGCGATCGCCGCGGCGCTCACCGAGCATGTGACCTACCGGCTGTGGTTGCACAAGCGCCGCACCGTCAGGCGGCATGCCCTGGAAAATTGGGGCGCGGCCGCATCACGCTCGGACCACGTGCTGCGGCAGAATCGTGCAGAGCGAGTGTGACAAAGGATGGGTGGTGGCGACAATCCCTACTTGGAAACCGAACTCGACCCGTCGCGCGCAGCGTCGTACCCGGACCGAAGTGCAACGAAGCACCGCCCGGTTGCAACCGTTCACACTGGCCGCGTTCGGCCGAATCCTGGCCGCCACCAGTGGAATTCCGGTCCGGATCGCCGCCAGCTCTACTCTGCCACCAGCGGTGGCGGGCAGGTGGCTGCGCACCGGCACGGGAGATCTCATCGAATTCGATGCCGGCCTGCCGGAGATCGCCCGCATCAACACCGTGCTGCATGAAGCGGGTCATATCCTCTACGGCCACACTTCGGTCGAGCACCGGGTCGACACAGGTCAGGCGCTGTGCTCCATACTCGGTCCCGCAGCCATCGCGCACTTCGCACATGTGAGATACCGATCGGCCTACGACACCGCCAGCGAACGCGAAGCAGAGGACTTCGCAAGGCAAACCCTGCGCACGATCCTGTGGAGCGATATGGCCACCGGTGAATCCGCCGAACTGCTTGCGGCGCTGGGCTTTCCACGCAGCCGGATCGAGTAGCGCGAGTGGCACAGTTCGCCGGGGTGGTGTCGGTGGTCATCTTTGCCGGCGTCTGCGCGCTGGCATGGCAGCTCGCACCGCAAGGGGCTCGGGGACAATGGCGGCCCATCGTCATCCTCGGGTTGGTCGCGCTGAGCTATCTCTCGCTCACCCCGGCTTTCGAGGCCGTGTTCGCGCCGATCCGGGTCAACACCGCATACCTGGTGAGCAGCCTGTGCGCGGTGACCGCAATCGTCCTGACCATGCTGTATTGGCGAAACTATCTGTCGGCCGATCCGCCGACGCGACAACGCGTACTCGCGGCACGCGCGGTATACGGGTCGGTCGGAGTGATTCTGATATTGCTGTTCATGACGTCACCGCAGCGGCCACATGGAGTAGGTTTCGCGCGGGAATTCGCCGGGAATCCGCGCATGCAACTGTACTGGGCTATTCAGGCGCTCGTGGTAATCCATGCGATGTCCACCTTGGCCGGCGTGGCGGCGCGCGCCAGCGTGCGCGAGCGACACTGGCGCCGAATCCTGTTGACTGTCCTGGCATGCGCGTCCGTCCTGCTCGTCGGGTACGAGACCTGGGTGCTCGTCGTCGTCGGTCTATGGCCGGCCATGCCACCGTTGTGGGCGCAACGTCTCACCAACTCGTTACAAGTCGCGGTGAGCGTTCTGCTGGCTATCGGCACAACCGGCCCGGTCGTGCTGGGGACATTCCGCAGCGCTCGACTGGCCCGCTCCTACATCGAACGACTGGCACCCCTGCACCGTTGGCTGACGCAGCGCTACCCGCAGGTGCGGTTCCGCTCCCGCGTGAGCAGACGCGCCGAAACGCGCGTGACCGATATGTTGATCGAGATCAGTGACGCCCTGCGGCTGCTGCAACGCGACGCACCGGCGTTGGCTGCCTGCTACCGGCTGGACCATGAATCGATCCGCGCCGCAGCGCGCGACAGCCCCCGCCATGTGGCCTACGAACTCACTGCCGCAAAACTTTTCGAAGCCGAGAACCTGTTCGGGCCCGAGCGCAAACCGCGCGGTCGGGTGGCCGGGCTCCGGCGCATCCGGAGCGGGCGCGGCGGATCATGAAGGGGGTTCGGGTAGATCCGGCGGGTCGGCGGGGAGTCCTTCTTGTACGCGGAGGAACTTGAGGTAGTCGATCAACGAGGCCAAGGACTGCTGGGATAGATCCATGGCCCGGAAGGCCACGGCTTCGAGACCGGGTGCGGTGCTCAGTCGCAGGTATTCGATCTCTTGGCGGCCGCGCTGCCAGGCTTCGTCATCGGTGAAGAATCGGATGTCCACGTCGAATGCCGCGGCCAGGCCGGCGGCATGCTTGAGCGAGGGGTTCTGCTTGAGCCCGGAACGCAATTGTGCGACGTATACCGCCGAGATCGGGTAGCCGAGATCGGTCGCGCGGCGCGCTATCTCGTCGGCGGTATAGCGCCGGCCTTCGGGATTCGGCATCGTTCGGAACAAGTACTCGAGTCGGTCGGAGAAGGCACCATTGCCCATGCCGCATGCTCCTTCTCGGACTACCCTTCGCTGTAGCGGTCATGCTACAGCATAATTGCTTGGTAGCGGTGCGATAGCCACTCTCGCGTAGCTGTCATCTAACTCGGCGAGCGCTGAGAAGGGACATCCCCGCGGCAAATCTGCGGACTAGTCCGCGAGCCCGAACGGAGCGCGCGGGTCGAGGCCTGCGCGTAGGGATCGAGGGGAGGGCGAGAACATGTGACTCGAGTCATATCGGATCAGTTGTTCGTAGGTGCCAAAGCAAAGTCGTTATGCTGTAGCATAATCACAAATTTTTGTCGGCTGCGCCGAGCGGAGTGTCTTCATCAGGGAATAGGTAGAAGCATCGGCATACCGATCGCGATGCCGTGCGCGAGCGGACATCTATCGATGAGTGCCCCGTGGACTGCACATGGCTTACATCCATCGAAATGATCGTGTCGACTGTGATGCCGGTGAGCCGGCCTGCCCGGTCGGATGGGAAGGACGAAAGACATTATGGGACTGCTGGCGAAGAAGCCGTTCGACATGGCAGGCCGGGCCGAGCAAACGCTCGTCGACGTGGAATCGGTCTTGCGGCGGGTGGAGGACACGTTCGCCAGGACCGAGACGACCCTCGACGTCGTCAGCACCACATTGACGACCGCGGCGCAGACGATGGTGGCGTCTCGGACCGCCCTCGCGGCAGTGGACGAGCGGCTCGCCGAAGTGAATGCCATGACGCGTGAAGCCGTCGCGCTGATGGAGGGGACACGCGCCCTGCTGGACGACCTGCATGCGGTAGTGGAGAAACTGGCGGCGCAACCGGTCGCCGAGGGCATTCAGCGGTAACACGGGGTCGTCCGCACGACAACGGCGATCCCGACCACCGGCCGGCAAACCGCCCACTCCAGCGGACCAATCGTCGTCGTCCGCCCGGCCACCGCTGACACCCCGGTCGGCAATCCCCACCACCCGTGATCGGGCTGCGTACCATCACCCACATGCAGCTATCGACCCGCAACCAACTCGACGGCACCGTCGTCTCCATCACTCGCGGCGAAGCCATGGCCGTAGTTCGAGTCCGGCTCACCGGCGGTGAGGAGATCACCTCCTCGATTACCCGTGAGGCGGTCGACGACCTGAAACTTGCCGAGGGCTCGGCCGTCAAAGTTCTCATCAAAGCGACCGAGGTGGCGCTCGGCGTCGAATAGCCGCGGGTATGCGGAATCGGCGATCCGGCCTTACGAGCTTGCTCGACTTATCAGCCCGTCGGTGGCCGGGCACGCTCCACGATGACCTGGTAGGGATCGTCGTAGATGATCCGGCCCGGAGCGTCGGAGCTGAGGCGGCACCATTCGATGCCGTGGGCGTCCAGGATCGCGAGATAGCCGTCCACACGCGCGATGAAATGGGTGGCCGAGGACTTGAACCACGCTTCGGCCGCCGGATGACGGGCTCGATTGTAGGGCGAGGGATCGAGGCGTCCGGGATCGGCGAGATTCTCGGTATACCAGTCATTTTCACGGCGGCGGAACCGCTCTTGCTCCGGGGTGAGGCGCCCCGACCGGGCGAGGCCGTTGATCAGGGCGAAGATTCCCGGGTATCGACCGTGTCGGTTCGGCGCCGCCGCCTGATATCGAACGAAGAGCAGCTCGGCCTCGCCGTTATCGGATGCGGAGCCATGGGCTGATGAGGGCTGGCGATGGGTATGCACGCCACGAGCGCCGTCAGCTGCGAGCCCGAAGTTCGTCCTGCGCCCCTGCACGGAATTCGGTTCCGTCCACCATGGTTCGTGTGCTTTGCGGGGCGGTCTCGGGGGAGCCCGCACCGAACGGTGGCTGGGTAGCGTATTCGGCCACCCTGATGTGCTGTCGCGCCTGACAAGCAGCCGAATGCGTACTGCCGGCCGACGAAATCCATTGCGGTGCACTGGCGATAGAGTGCCATGGCGATCTGCTCGCTGCCGTCGAGCAGGAGCGCGTCGACAGTCTGTGCGTCGCGGCCTCGCCGGGCAGCCCGGTGGGCCGAGGGAGCAAGGGCATCCAGGCAAACGCTGCGGTGGCGCCTGTCAAGACCTTCCGGTGATCAGTGGACATCTCCGCCTCCTCCACAGTCGTCGATGCCCGGTGTCGCAGTTCGACGAGAGATCCCGCATGTCACCTGCGTCGAGCTCGCAGTGATCGTAGGGCTGTGTTCGGCATCCTCGCACCGCCGATCCGATCGACAGGAGAGCCGATCGATGACCGCACCGAGGAGCGTTCGGGGCGTCATCGGTTTCGTGTCGAGGAATTCGGTTCTGAGGCACGGGGTTCCGATTCCACGCCGGTCACGGGCAGGGATTGTCCACACTCACATGCACCGCACTTCGTTCGGCATGGTGCGGCCCACCTGTTCGCGTCTATGGGGAGATATCGTGACCGAGTCCGTCAGCCGGTTGCCCACCGTCGGAGAGTCCGTCTTCGACACCTATGAGCGAATCCGCCGGCGCGGGCCGCTCGTTCCGATCGAGCTGCCCGGGAACGTCCCGGCCTGGCTGGCGGTCGGTCACCAAGCGGTGAGTGAGATCCTCGCCGCCGACGGCACGCTGTTCAGTAAGAGCGCCCGCAACTGCCCCGCACTCCACGACGGCACCATTCCCGCGGACTGGCCCCTGCGCGCGTTGACCGACCTCGACCACCTGCTCAACAAGGACGGCGACGATCACCGGCGAGTGCGCAGAACGATCGCCCGGGCGTTCACCCCCGATCGAGTAGCCGCGCTCGAACCGCGAATTCGGCAGATCGCCGCCGAACTCATCGACGACCTCCGCGATCACACCGGTGAGACCGATCTGGTCCCCCGTTTCACCACGCCCCTTCCGGTACGGGTGATCTGTGAGCTGTTCGGCGTGGCAGCCGACGAACAACCGCAGATCCGGCGCTGGACCACGACGGTGGTTTCGCACACCAGCACGGGGGAGCAGACGCAGGCGGCGGTGCAGGAAATGCTGGCCTATCTGGCCGCATTGCTCGGTCGCAAGCGGCGCACCCCCGGTGACGACCTGACCTCCGCTCTGTTGCAGGCCAACGACGAGAGCGGCTTGACCGACGACGAGTTGGTTCAGACGTTGTGGTTGGTGATCATCGCCGGACACGAGACGACGGTGCATTTGCTGGGCAACGCGGTTATCGCGTTGTGCTCGCATCCCGCGCAGCTCGCCAAGACGAGAGCCGAGGACCGATGGTCGGACGTCGTGGAGGAGGTCTTGCGTTTCCGTTCGTCGGCTTGCGTCATGTTCAATCGGTACGCGCTGCGCGATGTCACCATCGCCGGGGTCGATATCCCCGCGGGCGCGATCGTGGGCTGGTACGCCGGCGTCGGTCGCGATCTACGACGGCATCCGGACGCCGATGTCTTCGATATCGATCACGATCACCGGGACCAATTGGCTTTCGGTCGAGGACCGCACTTCTGTCTCGGCGCACCTCTGGCGCGCCTGGAAAGTCGCGTCGCGCTGTCGACGCTGTTCAACAGGTTTCCCCGGCTGCGCTTGGCGTGCGACCCGGACACCATCCCGCTCAGCCCGCAGTTCATCACTTGCGGGCCGCTCGCTCTACCTGTGATCCTCGAACCCGTAGCGAACTGAAACCGTGTCCCTGGCTGGTCGTGGACGTATCGCGAGACGGCCGGCCATAGTCTTCGCCCGACGATGGGAGCGCAGTGCTATCGCTGCGCGAGTTGTTGCGCGCTGGCATATGCGAGGTGGAGGAAGTCCGCACCGGTCAACGCGGCCAAGGCCTCGGCGACCAGGCGGGTGGCACGGGGCGCGAACACATGACCGATGGTGAAGCCGGTGATCACCCAGACGTCGAAACAGAACGGGCAGGTGAGCAGCTCTCCGATACTGTGCTTCAGTCCATCGGCGGCCTCGGGCTGTTCCATCACCTCGCCGGGACCCCCGTCACCGGTAGGGCGCGTGAACGGCGCGCGTATCGGTGCGGTGATCGCGTCCTTCGTCACGGTACGCGACAGCTTGTGTGCCGCTAGTGCCGTGACCACCAACTCCTGCGCGTTCATGGCCCGTGGCAGCCGCCGGTGGGTCAGCCTGCCGAGCAGAGCGACCACGGACACGGTGATACCGAACATGGCCATCGTAGCCAGGTAGCCGCTCATCGAGCGCGTGCCCTCGGTGCTCGGGCGTCCTTCGGCTTCTTCGTTCATGCGGGGGGCATACCCGCATGAACGACGCTGACCCCCGCGCAGCGGTAGCCGAGACAACAACCGCCCGGCTGCCGGACTCGGCACCGGAGTCTCCGCTTCGATCGGCATGATCGTCACCGGGCTACCGGTCCTCGCTTCGATCGAATCGGTCGTTGCCACCCGGCCCGGCATCATCACCGGTGCCGACCTGCCACTGCGCGGCTTCGCCGGACGCTTCAAGCTCTGCGAGGCCGTCGGCCGAACGAGATAGACCGCGCAAACCGGCGAGCCTCGTTGTGCTTCCCCATGGATACCGCCACAAAATTGGCGCGTCCCCGGATCCGGATTCCAGTTTCGGCGACACTCGCCGATAGCGTAAACCTCCATGCCGTCCTCTGGTTCGCACTCCCATGACATCCGCGCCGTCGTCTTCGACTGGCGAGGCACTCTTGTCTCCGAACTCTCCCCGCAACGCTGGACCGAGGAAGCACTGCGACGGTCGGGTCGCAGACATGACGCTGCCACCGCCACCGCTCTCTTGCAGAACATTCGAACAGCCGCCGGCCAACCCAACCGCCTGCAATCACCGCAGGGCAACACGAGCGCCGCTCGTCACCGGGAGACCTATTACGCGGTGTTCGCGGATGCCGGACTGGACTCCGACCTCGCCGATGCGCTTTTCGCAGTGGATTCCGATCCGAGCTACAACCATTTCGCTGCCGACGCTGCGGCGACTCTCACCACCCTCTTCGAGGGGGGCTACAGAATAGGTGTTCTCAGCAACATTCATTTCGACATCCGGCCGTTCTTCGCCGAGGCAGGGTTGTCCGATTTGATCGGAACCTTCGTCCTGTCCAACGAGCACGGCATTCAGAAGCCCGACCCTGCCATATTCCGGGTGGCGTGCGAGGAACTCGGTACTCGCCCCGCGCAAACCCTCATGGTCGGAGACCGGCCTTCCCGCGATGGGGCAGCCGTGGAGATCGGGATGCCGACCTTGCTCGTCCCTTCCTTGACCGATCCTCGGCAGCGTCAACTTCACCTGGTCACCAACGCCCTGGGCGCCGGCCATCTGCCGGGTTCGGCGGAGATGTCGGAACAACCGCTCCTGGACGCCGAATTCGCGGGCGCGGCGGGGTACGCCGATGTCGGCGATGGTGCTTCACCGCTGGCCCTGGCGCGGAGCGCTTTCGTTCTGCAAACGTAGACCTCGCAGCGTCATCGGGTCCGTGTTCCGATGGCCGTATGCCCCGCGAGGGATGTACCGGTGCCAGACCCGTCAAGGCCGGCGTCACGCAGAATGATCGGATGATTGTGAGCATCGACGACTCGTGTTCAGCTCGAGGCCAACTGGAGGTAGGGCTCGGACGGTACGCATCGCTGGTGAGAACGCACCGCAGTACCCGAAGCGCACTCGTCATGGTCGCCGTGTGCGCGACCGCCGTTCTGTCCGCTTGCTCGTCGTCGAGTCCGGAGGCCGACTTCACCGCCACCAGGGATCAGCCCTTGGTGATCTCGCTGGATCAGCTGCTGGCCGCGACGGGCGGCAGCGCCGCGGTCGGGATCGCCGATCCGCAGCACGGCACGATCACCCGGCGCACCGACGGTGCGGTGGTGTACACGCCGGCGGCCGGGTACACCGGTTCCGACAGCATCGCCGTGACCACTACCGACGCCGTGAAGTTGTTCACCCCCGATATTCCGCCGTTCGGTGAGTTCGGCGGCGTGAGCCTGCAAGGCAGCGGGTACGGGTCGGCGTTCACCCCGGTGCCCGGATCGACCGACGGGTTCTATGGTCTCACCGACCGCGGGCCGAACGTGGACGGCAAGGGGAAGAACGAGAAGCTGGTGCCCACACCGACTTTCACGCCCACCATTGCCGAGTTCGAATTGGTCGGCAGCCAGGCGGTGCTGAAAAGGTCGATTCCTTTGAAGGATTCGGCAGGCCGGCCGTTCAACGGCTTGGTCGATACCTCCGCCGGCACCGGCGAGACCATCCGTGACCTCGACGGCGTCATCCTGCCGCCCACCGATCACGGCCTCGACAGCGAGGGCTTGGTCGCGATGCCCGACGGCAGCTTCTGGGTGTCCGACGAATACGGGCCTTTCCTAGTGCACTTCGATGCCAACGGCACCGAGCTGGAACGGCTGGCGCCGGGTCGCGGTTTGCCCGAGGAGCTGTCGTTGCGCACTCCCAACCAAAGTATGGAGGGGCTCACCGTCACACCGGACGGCACCACCGTGGTCGGCATCATGCAGAGCGCGCTGAACGAGCCGGGTGTCGCGTCGACGCGTGAGGTGCCCATGACCCGGATCGTCACCGTGAATCTGAAGACCCGGGACGTCAAGGAATTCGTCTATCCGCTGGAGGAGCCGAAGCAGAAGCTCGCCGTCTCCGAGATCACGGCGCTGAGCGACACCACCTTCCTGGTCGACGAGCGTGACGGCAACAAAACGCCCAAGGCGAACAAGAAGCTGTGGACCATCGACATCACCGGCGCCACCGATATCGGACCGCAGGCGAAGGTTCAGGGCGCGCAATACGATCCGGAACTGGGCCTGCTGGTCGACGGTAAGCCACTCGAACTCCTCGTCGGTGCCGTGCCCACCGCCGAGGGCATCGCCACACTGCGCAACGCGGGTATCACCTCCGTCACCAAGAAGTCCAACCTGGACCTCGGCGGACTCCTGGACGGTTTGAGCGCCGACGGCAAGTTCTTCGGCCACGACAAGATCGAGGGCGTCGCCACCCGTGACGGCGGCAAGACCCTCTACATCGCTGCCGACAGCGATTTCGGCATCGAGGCCGCCACCGGCGACCGGCCGCCGTTCGGATTGAAGGCGAAACTTCTCGCCGGCGGCGTGCAGGACACGGGGGAGGTGCTGATGGTCGATACCACCAAGCTGCCCGCCGAAACGCAGACGAGAACAATGATGATCACGGTCGAATAGATCGCACGCGACGCCGCACTCGCTGCGGTCCGACCGCGACTTCACCGTGTCCACCCACCAACAGAAACGTAGGTGACTGCCAATGCCGAAAATCGTGTTGTTCGGCGCCACCGGGTACACCGGCCGCCTGACCGCCGAAGCCTTGGTCGCCCGTGGGATCGCCCCTGTGCTGGCCGCCCGCAATGCCGTGGAGCTCGAGAAACTGGCCGCCGACCTCGGCGGCGTGGAGACCGCGGTCGCCGACGTGACCGAGCCCGGCTCGGTACGGGCCCTGCTGAACCGGGGCGACGTACTGGTGACGACGGTCGGGCCGTTTCTGCGATACGGCGCACCCGCACTGGACGCGGCCGTCGCGGCGGGTGCGCACTACTTCGACTCCACCGGGGAAGGCCCGTTCATCCGCAAGGTGTTCGACCGCGACGAAGAGGCACGCAAAGCGGGAGTGGGGCTGCTGACCGCGTTCGGCTTCGACTACGTCCCCGGCAACCTGGCAGCCGGTCTCGCCCTGCGCGAAGCACCGGAAGCCGTTCGCGCGGACATCGGCTACTTCATCGCCGGCCCCGGCACCAGCGGTGGAACCCGTGCGTCCATGGCCGGGATGCTGTTCGAAAGCGGCTTCGCCCTGCGCGGCGGCCGAATCGTGCCCGAGCGGACCGGCTCACGGATCCGCACCTTCGACGTCGTCGGGCGCTCGCGTACGGGAGTATCGATTCCCGGATCGGAACATCTCGCGCTGAGCCGTGCCTACCCGCGGCTACGAGAGGCCGACGTCTTCCTGGGCCTGCCGCCTGCGGCCGCTCGTGCCATGCAGGCCGGCTCCTTTGTCACCGGCGCGGTCGCACGAGTGGAGCCGGTGAAACGGCTGGCCGAAGGCGCGCTGGAACGCGTCGTGAAGGGCTCGACCGGCGGCCCGGGGCGCGAAGCGCGCGGGCGTACTCGCTCCTGGGCGGTCGCCGAGGCACTCGACGGCACCGGCCGCGTGCTGGCGTCGGTGACCTTGGCCGGGGTCGATCCCTACGACTTCACCGCCGCGATCCTCGCTTGGGGTGCGCAGACCGCGCTGGACGGCGGCCTGCTCGGCACCGGCGCGCTCGGCCCTGTCGATGCGTTCGGCTTGGACGCGCTCACGGCTGGTGCGGCCTCTGCGGGATTCGGTCGGTAACGGGTTCGCGGTGGCGGCCGGTCCGCATCAACGGTCCTCCGCGTATCAAGGGGGTGCTGCCCGGCGAAGCGGTCTGCGCCGCCGCCACGCGCACCGCACGGGAAAGGCGGGATAGACCGGGGCTCCGGAAGCGGCAACGCTGCCGACGTGACATTTTCGCGACCATTTCGTAATGTATCGGTGACCTGTTCTCGACAGTAACCGGTAACCGACATAATGCCTGGCCAACACCGTAAACGGACCGCAGCCCGGAAGCTCACCGCGCTGGCTGCGTGTGGCATCGCGGCGACTCTCGCCGTCGTGCTGTGGGTGGCGATGCGACCGGGCGCGGTCGCTCAGCATGCCGCGGGGGTCGATTCGCCGCCGTCATCGGCCGTCGTCACCGGCCCGGCCACGACCACCACGCCGTCGACGACTCAGCCGGCGCAGGCAGCGGCGGCCGCCGCGCAACCACCACCGTCGGCAAAGAATGCCGAACAGCACCCGCCCCCACCGCCTCCCTCCGTCCCCTGTTCGACGGAACTCGTCGGCACGAAGCCACACGTGGCGAAGGTGGGCAACTTGCTCAAGAAAACGTTCGGCGTCACCGACGTCGGTGGCGCCGTCGGGCGTGGCGACGGCGACCACGGTGCCGGCCTGGCGCTCGACCTCATGACCTCCGATTCCGCGCGGGGCGACGCGATCGCCGAATTCGTGCTGGCCAACAAGCAGCGTTTCGGCGTGACCTATGTGATCTGGCGGCAGCGGTACAACGACGGCAGCGGTTGGTCGTACTTGGAAGACCGCGGAAGCCCGACCGCGAATCACTACGACCATGTCCACGTGTCATTCGAGAGGGTGGCCGAAGTGGACGTCACCTGCTGAGTACGCCACCGCCGATGCCCTTGGCCTCGGTGGCGGTCTTACTCGTCGCATGCGCTCGAAACTCGTCCCGCGGCAGACGAATATCACCCTTCGCTTCGGTTCGGCCGAGCCACGGTGGCTCGCCCGAACCAGGCCGCGACGATGTTCGGCTGCCCCGGGTACCTATCAGGGGACCGTGACCGTCACAGGTTCCGAGAACGGCATCCCGCCGGTGGAGGTGTCATCGAAGCAGCCGCCCCGGGCGCTGATGGTCGTGCCCGGTTCGAGTCCCTCCAGCGTCGTGGTGACGGTCTGGCCGGGGCCGGCCAACGATTCCGGTGCGCTGTTGCCGAAGAAGCGGTGGTTGTTCTCGGGGCCGACACCGGCTTCCGCCCAGCACCGGCCGGTGTCGTTGGGATTGTGCAGGGTCGCGGTCACGGTTCCCGGCGCGGTGCCTGCGAAGGTGACCTCAGGAGCCTGCAACGGTGTTTGCGCGCTCGCCGGCGCGGCGACCGGGCCGAACGCCACAAGCGCGACCGACGCGGCCAGCAGGATGGGTCCATTGATTCGCTTATTTGTCACGGGACCGACCTTATCGGAATCATGCGTCCCAATGCTCGTATCCGCCAATCGATTACGAGCCCGTTCGACCAGCCGGACCAGCAGTCGGCGAGTTCCTGAGCCGTCCAGCTGTCGGCAGCCCCCGCAGAGGCGCCCGTGACGGCGGAGATCGCGCAGTCCCGCTGCCGGCGCTCGATCGAGCGTCACGACTTCGCGATCTCACCAGGGGGTATCCGGCCTCGGTGATATCGCGGCCCTCACTAGCATCGATACCGCGAACAATATCGAGGAATCCGAGGATCTGCGTTGACTACCGAACAACTTGACCGCTGGAATGCCCAGGAAGCCGCCGCTGAGGCGATGATTCCCATCATCGGCACGTTGTATCGGGGGAAAGGGGTGACGATCCTGCTGCACAGCCGGTCGCTGGTGAACAAGTCGGTGATCAGCATCCTGCGGACGCACCGCTTCGCGAGGCAGATCGAGGGCGAAGAGTTGTCGGTGGATCAGACCCTTCCCTTCCTGCAAGTACTCAGCGAACTGGATCTGGGGCCCTGCAAGATCGATCTCGGTCAGCTGGTCATGACCTATCGCGCCGACGATCGCGGACTCTCGATCCGCGAGTTCACCGCTGCTGTGCTGGCCGAGGTGACCAATGGCAACAAGGCTCAGTCGCCGGCCCCCAGGGATGTCGTCCTCTATGGCTTCGGTCGCATCGGTCGTCTGGTCACCCGCCTGCTGATCGAGAAGGCGGGATCCGGCAACGGATTGACCCTGCGTGCCGTGGTGGTGCGCAGAGGGGGCGCCGACGATCTCGCCAAGCGCGCGTCCTTGCTGCGCCGGGATTCGGTTCACGGCCACTTCAACGGCACGATCAAGGTCGATGCCGCCAACGAGACGATCACCGCGAATGGGAACGTGATCAAGTTCATCTACAGCGATGATCCGACGACGATCGACTACACCGCGTACGGGATAAACGACGCGATCCTGATCGACAACACCGGCAGGTGGCGTGATCGTGAGGGGCTGTCGCAACATCTGCGCCCCGGCATCGCGAAAATCGTTCTCACCGCGCCCGGTAAGGGCGACGTTCCCAATATCGTGCACGGCGTCAACCACCGCGGCCTTGACCTCTCGCAGCGGATCTTCTCGTGCGCCTCGTGCACGACCAACGCGATTGTTCCGCCGCTCAAAGCCATGGATGACGAGTACGGCATCATCCGCGGGCACGTGGAGACCGTTCACTCGTTCACGAACGACCAGAACCTCCTGGACAACTATCACAAGGCGGACCGTCGCGGTCGGTCCGCGCCGTTCAATCTCGTGCTCACCGAAACCGGCGCCGCGTCGGCGGTCGCGAAGGCGATGCCGGATTTCAAGGCCAAGATCACCGGCAACTCGATTCGCGTACCCACTCCCGACGTATCGGTCGCTATCTTGAACCTGCAGCTCGAGCGCAAGACGACGAAGAGCGATGTGCTCGAGTACCTGCGTCAGGTTTCGCTGGCCGGGCCGTTGAGCCGCAACCTCGATTACACCGCCGCCACAGATGTGGTCTCCAGCGATTTCATCGGATCGCGCGCAGCGTCGATCATCGATGCCAATGCAACGATCGTCGAGGATGACACCGCGATTCTGTATGTCTGGTACGACAACGAATTCGGCTACTCCTGCCAGGTGGTGCGGACGGTGCAGTACATCTCGGGCATCGAGTATCCGACCTACCCGCAGGTAAGCGCTCGGCTGGAGCACACCGCCGACTCTCGGGTGCCGACCGCGACCGCCGCGCGGTGACTCGCGCGACGGGTGTCGCCAACCCTGCGCCGGGGCGTCACCGACCGGCCGCGGGAAGCAGCAGTGTGTCGCCGCGTGATGCTTTCCGCGGAGGTGGTTCGGGCAAATAGGGCGGTGACGGCTGGTCAGTCGGCCCGCACGGTATCCGGTGCGACCACAGTGGAGCGCATCGCGGCCACTTCGGCGCGCAGCGCTCGGATCTCGGCGACGAGTTCGGTCATCTCCCGGTCGGTATTCTCCACATTCGCCTCGACGCTCTTCAGCTGATCCATCACCCAACTGGTGGTGGTGCCGATCGCGAAACTGATCAGACCGATGCCGAGGGTCATCAGGATCAAGGAGATCAAACGGCCCTCGGTCGTCACCGGATACACATCGCCGTAGCCGACGGTGGTCACCGAGACCATCGACCACCACAGCGCGTCACCGAAATTGTGGATCTTGCTGTCGGCCGCCCCGTACTCCGCGTCGAAGAAAGCCAGGCTGCACAGCAGCAGGAGCAGTATCGAACTGACGCCGACGAACACCGCGAGCCTGGCTCTGGTCGTCGTGTTCCGGTTCAACGTGCCGATCACGAGCATGGCGGCGCGCAGCAGCCGCAGCGGGCGAAGCGGCGGCAACACCACGATCAACAGGTCGATCGGGTGGGAACGCAGGAACCGCAAGCGGCTCCCGGACAGCCACAATCGCACCGCGAAATCCAGCGCGAACGCCGCCCAGATCGCCACGTCGACCCGGGTGAGCCAAGCGTCGACACGAGGCGAGGCCCCGGTATCGAGCACCTGCCAGGCGTAGACGCCGAGGAATGCGACGGCCAGCACCATCATGGGAACGCCGGTCGTCCGCTCCCAGGATTCTCTGCGGGTGAACTCGGATTGTGTTTCGGGCATCGGACTACCTGTGTCGCTCAGCTGCGGCGTCGGCGACACCGCAGGTTCGGCCGGTGGGATTTCCGGGAGAGGCCGGCCGTTTCTCACGCTGATTCTCACACGGAGTCAGAGACGGTGTGCCGGCCCCGGTCGGCATTCCAGCGTGTCCACAGGGGAGCCCGGCATTCGTCCGGCGTGTCGCTGGATGTTTGCGCGTCGGGTTGGATTTGAATGCAGGCTGGCTGGTCGACGAATGCCCGCGAACTACCCGTGGAGGTCGAGATCGTGATCCGGCGGTTGTTTTGTTTCCCCGGCGGCAGGTTCAGCGGTGTAGCACGAACCCTCAGTGCGATCGGCGCTGTAACACTGGGGCTGCTCCTGGCGACGATGGCAACCGCGGAGCCACTGTATCCGCGGCCCGATCCGGACCCGTTCTATGCCGCCCCGGCGGATCTGGCGGCACACCTGCCAGGTGATGTGCTCGGTGAGCGGGCGCTGCCACCGCTGGCGATCTTCCCCGGTTCCACCGTCACGCTGGTCAAATTCCGGTCCACCAATTCCCATGGAGCGCCGATCGCGGCGATGACCACGGTTCTCACGCCGTTCGGCCGGCGGCCGGATGGGCCACTGCTGTCTTATCAGCACTTCATCAATGCGCTCGGCACCGACTGCGCCCTTTCGCACAAACTGTACGGCGACGATCTGAACCTGAGGGTGACCACGCCGATCTTGAACGTGGCGCTGGCGCAGGGCTGGAGCGTCGCGCTGCCGGATCACCTCGGACCGCAATTCGCTCTCGGGGCGGCGCGTTTGGGTGGCCAGATCGTATTGGACGGCATCCGGGCGGTGAAGCGGCTGCCCGCACTCGCCGTGGAGTCCAGCCCGACGGTGATGGCAGGCTACTCCGGCGGCGGGTTGGCCACCGGATGGGCGGCCGCGTTGCAGCCGACGTACGCACCGGAGCTGGAACTCGCGGGCGCGGCTATCGGCGGCGCCCCGATGAATCTGATGACAATGGCCGAGGCGCTGGGTTTGAACCCGCACCCTTCGTTCGGGTTGGCCATGGCGGCGGCGATCGGTCTGGAGCGGGAATACCCGGATCGACTGCCGATCAGCGCGTATCTCAACCCGCGCGGCCTTGAAGTCGGCGAGGCCATGGCCAACAGCTGCAGCAACGAAATCCTCACCGCGGGCCTGGACGGCAGCGCCCGGGATTACATCACCGACACCTCGATCTTCGACAGTCGCGAAGCCCGCTCGGTGGTGCAGGAGAACAGTCTCGAACTGTACGCCGGGGTGCCGCAAACACCGATCTTCGAATGGCATTCGCCGGAGGACCAGCAGATTCCGGTCGACGCCATCGACAACACCCTCCGCCGTTGGTGCACGGAAGGGGTGCGGGTGCAGACGCTGCGGGTGCCCGCGGCCGAACTGGGGCCCGCGGTCGAACATTTGTCGCCGGCGGTGCTGGGCGCGCCCGCGGTGATGCTGTGGCTCGACGCTCGGGTTCGCGGAGAGCCGGCCCCCACCAACTGCTGATGAGCGGCTACACGGGCACCGGTGGTGATCGCCGCGGACAATTCGGACCACCCGTGGTCATCCGGAGGTCGGGTCAGAGCCGATCGACAACCAGATATGCATCGCCGCGGCGGGTACGGCGACACCGATGACGAACGTCAGCCACAGGGCGCGCGCACCGTATCCGATCAACACGTCCCGGTTGTGGACGTGGGCCAGTCCGTGTAGCACCACCGCCCGAAAGATATCGGGCTGCCGCTCCCGCCTGCGCTGTCCGGTGCCGCCGAACGCCTCCGCGACCAGGCCGGCGCCGAGGCAGATCGTCGGCCGGCCCGCCCGGCGAATGGTGACGGCATCCCTGCTGTGATCGGAGATCGCGACAACGAACTTCGGTGGGCGCGAGGAGAGTCCGGCGATCTCGACGAGGCCGTCGACCGTAGCCCGCAGCTGGGCGGGCACCGCTCACCGAAACTGTGATCGTACCGATCGGGCACATCGCGCGCGGCTTCCTCGCGACGACCGCATCGGCTCACAGACGCTCCGGGATGCGCCGCACGGACCGCGATGCGCTCGTCGAGGTGGTAAAGGCTGTGGCTCACAGGCAGTTTCGGGGAAATCGAGCAAGCGGGGCGAAACGGGCGGGCGGCTCGGCGAAGCCGGTGCCGGACTCGCTCGACTGGCCGGCGCCGGTAAGGGGCGCTACGATCGACGCGATGACGACTCATTCTGTTCAAAGATTGGGGGTTCCATTCGTGCAAGGTGAGCGCTGATGCTCACTGACATCGCGAATGGGGACGATTCCCGCTTTTCCTTCTGGCTGCGCGTGCGTGAATTCGCCGTGCCGCCCTCCATGATCGAGACTTCTACCGCCCGCCGCCGCGTGGGGGACTGGGCCGGCGCGTGTGCCGCGGCAGGCTTCGATGTCGATTTCACTTTGCGGTCGGTCGCACGTAGCCACGGGCACGAACTCGCCGCTCGAATCCGGGCCGATCTCCGCCATCTGGCTCCTGACCTGCTGCGCTGGCATCTACCGAGGGTTGCTCCGGACGGGCTGTTGCGACCAGGTCTGACAATCGCTCTGGCGCGGTACGACACCGCTCCCGACCGGCGCGGCGGCGCGCGTGCCATGCACCTTGTCGTTCGGACCGCGCCGGCTTGGGCGGATGCCGGTCAGCGGATCAGCCTCGCGCTGTGGGATGGATCCGCCGCCTGGGCCGGTACCGGCCTGCATCCGCATCCTCGTCCCGATCGCCGTTTCCGCTTGGATCTCCATCGCCACCTGTGGGACGCGCGCAGGGCCGATGAGCTGGGGATACGGTCCGGGGCCGAACGCCACGCAGGTTGTCGCCCGAGGCTGGATTCCGAGCTGCTCGCGACGGTGCCGCAGGTTCGCCGCTGCGCCGTCGACCGATGGGCGGACGAGGCGGAGATTCTGCGCCGCGCCGAGGGACGGCGTAGCAGTACCTTCGTCGTGCGGCTCGGGGGTCGGCGACGGCTGGTACTGGACCTGGACGCGGGCCCCCGCGACGGTGTGCGGCCGCCCACGGTGCGGATCGCGTCGGGGTACCCGGTCGGCGAGGTCTCCGCGCTGCCGGTCCTGCCCGACGCGGCGACCTGGGTACTGCCCGATCTGGAACTGATCCGCACCGGCGCGCTTGCGGCCGATCGACTGCATCCGCTGGTCGCCTCGGCATTGGTACCCGACTACTCTGCGACCGATGCGCCCCGCATCCCGAGTCGGGCGGGGAAACCGCGCGTCGTGCAGTGCAGGGGAGAACAGCATCGGATCGGGCTGGCCGACGGGGTCCTGACCGCCTTGGACCACGACCCTTCCGAGATCCGGCGGGAGGAACTGCTGGTCGCCTTGACCGGTACTCCGCTGCCCTGTTTGCGGGCTATCGACGAGGCGCACCGTCATCCGGACTGCCTTGTCGGCGTCCGTGAACGTTTGGACCATGGCGACACCGCCGGTGCGCTGGCCGTCGTAGGGGGACTGCTCGGCCCCCGCGTATCACTGCGCGACGGCGCCCTGAGCGACGCACTCGAGGCGTCCGCGCAACGGCGAATCACCTACGGACTGTTCAAAGCAGGTCTGTCCGAACCCGGAATCGGCCGCATTCCCCCGGTTCGCCGTCCACGCGACCGGCGCGCGCACCCGCGCAACGCGACCTCGCGCTGACCCGGCGAACTTCGCCCACATCCACTCGACTCCGCCGACCCTAGAGGTGATCACACATGCTCGCTGCTGTCCGCACATCCACCGATCCAGCCCGCCGCTCCCAACTCGACGTCGCCGACGAGTTGCTGACTCTGCTGTGCGAGGTAACCACCGAACCACGCTCCGACACCCAACTGGAGGCCCTGGCGCTGGCCGTGGCAGCCGACCTGCCGGTTCTCCTGTGGGGCGAACCGGGGATCGGGAAGACCGCCGCCCTCACCCAGCTCGCCGCCGACCTGGACCTTCCGCTGACCACGGTCATCGCGAGTGTGCATGAGCCCTCGGACTTCTCGGGCCTGCCCATCATCGGAGACGATCCCGCGGAACACGGGGTTCCGATGGCTCCGCCGGACTGGGCCGTACGCCTCGTACGGGCCGGCCGCGGACTGCTGTTCCTGGACGAGCTGTCCACTGCCCCGCCCGCTGTGCAAGCCGCCCTGCTCCGTCTGGTCCTGGAGCGGCGGATCGGCACCGTCCAACTGCCGCCCGGTGTCCGGATCGTGGCCGCGGCCAACCCGCGATCCTCGGCGGCCGATGGCTGGGAGCTGAGCCCGCCGCTGGCCAACCGATTCGTGCATCTGCAATGGACTCATGATCACGATGTCGTCGTACGCGGACTCGGCGGGACCTGGCCCCACGCGACACTGCCGCGGCTGGCCTCGGAGAAGTTGAGCGAAGCCGTCGTTTTCGCGCGCCGCGCGGTGTGTGTGCTCCTCGCGGCACGTCCTGCTCTCGTGCATCAACTACCCAGCACCGAAACGCGCCGAGGTGGTCCCTGGCCGTCGCCTCGAAGCTGGGAGATGACATTGCGGCTGATCGCCTTTGCCACCGCGGCCGGTTCATCCCGGGAAGTGCTTTCCCTGCTGGTCCGGGGCACTGTGGGGGATGGGCCGGGCTTCGAACTGCTGGCCGGCCTGGATCGGATGGACCTTCCGGACCCGGAGGTGTTGCTCGCCGATCCGGCGGGCGCCGCGCTGCCCGAGCGCGGGGATCTGCGCCAGGCCGTCCTCGACGGCGTTGTGGCGGCAGTCCGCAAACGCCCGGAGAAGTCCCGCTGGGATGCGGCATGGGCGCTGTTGGTGAAGGCTTCGGAAACCGGAGCCCCGGATCTGATCGTCGTTCCCGCAACCACTCTCGCCGCGCTGCGCCGGGACGACTGGGACGTGCCTGCGGTGATCGAGGAACTCGCCGGAGTGGTCTCGGTGTCCCGGCAAGCGGAGCGGGCAGCCGACCGTGTCGCCGCGAAGGCAGGCCGATGACCGCGAACGCGCCAGGGGCGCTGGACCGCGACAAGCTCTTCGCCGCCCGATTGCATGCCGCCAGGGTCCGGCCCTATCTGGCGACCGCTCTGTTCGCCTTGTGCGTCGTCGAGTCGCGACGAGTACCGACGATGGGTGTGGACCGGCACTGGCGATGCTACGTTTCGCCGGCCTTCGTGGACGGAACTTCGGTGGAGGACCTGGCCTCGGTGTGGGTGCACGAGGTGTCGCATCTGCTGCGCGACCATCACGGTCGCAGTGACCGATTCGCCCGGCAGCACGACCTGACCGGCCCGGCGGAACGACTGCGGATGAACATTGCCGCAGACTGCGAGATCAACGACGACGCGTTCGGCGACGGGCTGGCCGAGCCCTGCGATGCTGTCATGCCCGCGTCGTTGGGGTTGCCCGAAGGGGAGCTCATGGAGGACTATCTGCGCAAGTTCCGGCTCGGACCGACTACGCAGGGCATAGCCTGGCTCGACTGCGGCAGCGGCGCGGACGGATTGGAACGCGAGTGGGAGTTGGGACCGGATGGTGCGGACGGCCTCAGCGAACAGGAACGAGACGCCGTCCGGTTCCAGGTGGCACAGGGCATCGTCGGCCGTCCGGGGAACGTGTCCAAAGGATGGCAGCGCTGGGCGGCGGAGGCGTTCCACCCGCCCCAGCCATGGCGCGATCTACTGGGAGCGGCCATTCGCTCAGCGGTCTGCGGCGCCGGTGCGGGCGAGGATTACACCTATGGCCGGCCGGCGCGGCGCTCGGCCGGGGTGCCCGGCGTAGTGCTGCCGAGTCTGCGGCGAACGCCACCTCGGGTCTCGGTGCTTATCGACACCTCGGGGTCGGTCAGTGACACCGAACTGGGCAGCGCGCTTCTCGAAGTGGCCGCCATCGCCCGTGCCGTGGGCGGCCGCCGCGACCTGGTCACTGTGCTGCCGTGCGACGCGGCGGCCAGGATCGTGCACCCGCTGTGCCGTGCCGAGCGGATACCGCTGGTGGGTGGTGGCGGCACGGACCTGCGCACGGGGATCGCCAAAGCGCTACGAGCGCACCCCCGCCCCGATGTCCTCGTGATTCTGACCGACGGCCAGACACCCTGGCCGAGCAGACGGCCATCGTGCCGGACAGTGGTGGGCTTGTTCCGTCGCCGGCACGCTGCTTCGTGGCGCGAACAGGATCCCGATTACATTCCGGACGCGCCGCCCGCATGGGCCCGAGTAGTCGACATCGGTTAGGTACGCACGCTACGACGAGCTCTGGAACCGAAGGTGACGGGGCTGCTGGTCGGCAGTGATGCCGGCGACAGCGGGCCGTCCGCCGACCGAGCTGACCCGCCGCATTTCGACGTCGGCGCGGCTGGTCTCGGGACAAGGGTCCGCTTTGTCGCGGGTCCAGGTGCCTTTCAAGAATTCGGTGGGTCGGGTCCTACACACCATGACCGCTCGGATCGTACCCGCCGACCGCGCGTCCGGCGGGTCGCCACCGCTCGAGGTGGGGACTCGCCGGACGCGACGGACCACGGCGGCCGGATCACCCGGCCAGGTGTGCCTCGATCGCCTCGATGATGCGCGGGCGCAGTTCGGCGGCGCGGATGACGGCGTCGACCGAACCGACCTCGACAGCGCGCCGGATATCGTGCACGCGGTCGAATTCCGCGGCCACATCGGCGAGCTTCTCCGTCCGGACAGACGACCGGGTCTCGTCGAGTTCCGCGGCCAGGGACGCGCGCTCGGTGCCGGATGCGTTCGCGGCGCGCGTTTCCAGGTCCCGCACCCGCGGATCGGCCGCGGTGCGGGTATCGACCTCACCGGCGAACACCGCCGCGGCGGCCGGGGCTCCGCCGAGCACCGAGGCGAACGAGCCCTCCAGTGCGAGCACGGTCATGTTCGGATTCAGCGCCTTCGAGAACACCACGAACGCGCCGCCGTGATACCGGGAGATCACGCAGAACACGATGGGGCCGCGGAAGTTCACGATCGCGCGCCCGATCTCGGCACCGTACTCGAGCTGCAGCTTCCGCATCGACTCCGGCGAGCCGTCGAAGCCGGACAGGTTGGCCAGGACGACCAGCGGCCGATTGCCACTGGCCGCGTTGATCGCCCGCGCGGCCTTCTTCGACGACCGTGGGAACAGCGTGCCCGCGGTGTAGGTGTCCGGGCCGTCGGTGGACGGGAAGCCGCGTCGCGGCACACCCCGCGACTCGATGCCCAGCAGGCACACCGGGATCCCGCCGAGATGCGCGTCCTGCACTACCGCGGTCTCGGCGTCGGCCATGCCCGCCCAGCGCTCCAGCACCGGGTGATCCTGATCGGACAGCGCCCGCATGACGGTCCGGATGTCGAACGGCTTCTTGCGGTCCCGGTTCTTGGCGGCGGAGAAGATCTCGCCGACCGTCGTGAAGTCGCTGTCCGCCGCGACGTGCGGGAAGTCGGAGACATCGCGATCGATGGGGTCGCTGGTTCGCGTTCGCCGCGGCGCCTGCTCGCCGGGCGCGACGTAGGTGTGGTCGTAGTGCGACATCAGCACGTCCCGCGCGGCGGTCAGGTTCGGCGCCCAGTACTGCGCCTGCCCGTTGGGGCCCATCACCCGGTCGTAGCCGCCGATGCCGAAGTTGTCCTCGGCCGACACGCCGCCGGAGAAGTCGAGCGCCTGCTTGCCGGTGAGCACCATCGCGGAGTCCGGCGTCATCACCAGGATGCCCTTGGTGTGCATGAGCATCGTCGCCTCGGCGTTCCAGTACGGCTGCGCACCGACGTTGATGCCGGCGACCACGATGTTGATCTCGCCGCCGTCCTGGGTGAATTCGACGATGCGCTTGAGCGCCGCCGCCACCCAGTCCATGTTCTCCGTGCCGGACCGCATCGAGATCCGGGCGCCGGAGGACAGTGCGTACCACTCCAACGGCACTTGCATCCGTTCGGCGAGGTCCAGTGCGGCGATCACGCGGCGGCACTCCGGTTCCGACAGCGCGCCCAGCGACTTCGTCGGGTCTCCGAGCAGCACCACCCGCGCGACGCCCTCCGGATGCCGTTCGGTCGGCGTGGTGACCACGCCCGCGACGATCGCCGCCGTGTTGCGCCCCTTGGGGCGGTCGACCGGGACCAGCACATGGTCGGCATCGAGGTCGTACTCGGCGAAATCACCGAGCAGACCGGTCAGTTCGTAGGGGTACACGGTGTTGCGGCTACTCGCCCGCAGCACTTTCTGCCGGTATTCGTCCAGTGGTTCGACCGGATCGTCGGAGGGTTCGCCGACGGTCACCTCGGTGCCGCCGGTGGCGCCGAGGGAGATTCGGACGGCGATCTTGGTCAGCTCGCCGGTCTCCGGATCCCGCTGCCGCGCGATGAGCAGGATCTCCTCCAGCCCGGCGCCCGCGGCGGTCGGCAGCACGTGGCCGCCGATCGTCTGCAACTCGGCACGGGTGACGTCGATCGGCGGCCAGATGTACATCACGATGCGGTTGGTGTTGAAGCGTTTCGCCGACGGTCGCTGCGACTGTGCCCGACGGATCGAATCGACACAGGTGGCGATGGTGCTCTCGGCCGTGGGCAGCGCGAGCAGCCTGCCGTCGTGCTCGCGCAGCGCCGCGAGGTCGCGCACCTGCGCGAACGCGATGAGGCGATCGTCGGCCGGGTTCTCCTTGGCGACACACCGGAACAGGTAGACCTCGTCGTCCGAGGACGGCAACCTGGTGAGGTCGAACTTGCGCAACCGCTCCATCTGCATCCGCTGCGCGATGTAGGGGTGCAGACCGCGGATCAGCCGCTCCTCGGCCATGCCGGTGGCCGAAGGGCGGAAGGTGAAGTGGTGGTGCATCACCGCGCCGCCGCTGCCCGCGACCGTGGCGGTGATGCGGTGCACCTGGTTCGGCCACTGGTGCCTGCCGATGGCCTCGTGCAGCGCCGCCGCCATCGCGTCGAAGTCGCCGGACTGATTCTCCCAGCTGAGGTAGATGTCGGCGTCGATGGACGCGGCACTCGCGGCCAGTTCGGTGAGCCCGTGCAGCGCGGTGTCGAGCGCGTCGAAGCTCACCGCGGTGGACACCAGGCTCGAGCCTGCTCGCTCGGCGAGCACGAATGTGCAGCCACCCACCTCGTGGGTGCGAACATCGGTGAGTCCCTTGTTGCCGTAATACCGGCGGGTCAGCACCTCGAGCATGACGGTGTGGTCGGGGTAGCCGCGCTCCAGTCGCTGGCCGAGCAGTCGCACCAGCGGTTCCGTGCTGCGCACCATGTCGGAGATGCGCTCGGCGCGATCGGGGGAGTCCGGGTGTGCGTCCAGGTGGCGCAAATGCCTGCGGACGTTGGTGTACACACGGGCGCGGTTGCGCCGCAGCAACGGTTGGCCGTACCAGGCGAACACCAGGCCGCGGGTGAGGTCGGCGATCACCGGGAAGCGCACCTGCGTCGTGGCTACGAGCCGCTCCAGCACGAGACCGACAGGCTCACGCAGCGCCCGGTCCGGGACCGGCTCCCGCAGCCACTCGCGCAGCAGCGTGGTCATGACCGCGACGGTGTCGGACGGGCGTTGCTGGGCGAGGAAGATCCGGAAGACCGCGGCTTCCAGGTCGGGGGAACGCTCCAGATCGGTGATCCCGTAGTGCCCGAGCGCGTTGGCGAGCTTGGCCTGATACGACTCGGGCAGCCCGGCCCGTTCGACGTCGAGGCTCTGCAGATAGGTATGGAAGTACTCGCGGGCGCTGTGCACATGGCCCT
The DNA here is from genome assembly GCF_042802775.1 of Nocardia sp. NPDC057455. Lineage (NCBI taxonomy): Bacteria > Bacillati > Actinomycetota > Actinomycetes > Mycobacteriales > Nocardiaceae > Nocardia > Nocardia sp. NPDC057455. The sequence goes on from NZ_JBHVDM010000023.1 coordinate 60,651, forward strand.
GGCCGCTGTCCTCGTCCCACGGCCGGTTGTGGGTCAGTTCGACGAGGTCGGCGAACACTTGCACGAGCTCGAGTTCCTCGGCCAGCGGCCTGCGGTTGTCCGCGATGGCAGCCCGGCGCGCGGTGAGGTAGCCGTCGAGCACCCGGCGGTCGTCGTGTGGGTCGACGTCGAAGCCGAGCAGCAGACTGCGCAGGTCCTGCTGACCGCGGACAGTGCGCTCGTGCGGCTCGACCTGCGCGGGCTCGCCGGGCAGGTCCAGTTCGACGGACTCGGTCGCCGCGGTGTCCTCGGCCTCGTCCTCCTCGGCGAGCGGCTCCAGTCGCAGCAGCGGCGCACCGGTCTCCACCTGGGTGCCGACGGAGACACCGCACTCCTTCAGCCGAGCGCGGAACGGCGCGCGCAGCACCGTTTCCATCTTCATGCTCTCCAGCACCAGCACCGGCGCGCCCGCCTCGACCTCGGCGCCGACCGCCAGCGGCGTAGCGACGACCAGCGCGGGCGCGGGCGAGCGGACGACACCGCCTTCGTCGCGGCTGATCCGATGCGTCACACCGTCTACGTCGATCAGGTGGATCGGCCCATGGGTGCCGGTGGTCATGCGGTAGCGGGCGCCGTTGACCACGATCTGTCCGGTGTGCCGATCGAAGCGCTCGAGATCGACGTCGGCCGTGTGGATATCGCCGCCGGCTTCGATTCCGATCCGGAACCGATGGGCACCGATGCGCGCGACGCGCACGCGGTAGCCGGCGCCGCGCAGCTTCAGGTCGAGCGGCCTGCCGCTCTCGTGCTGTACCTGAGGACGTCCGCCGGACGCCGTGGACAGCAACCGATGCCGCTCGACCCGCTCTTCCTCCTCGTAGGCATCGATGGCGGCGGCCGCAAGCGCGACGGCCGAGTGGCGATGCGAGACGAGGCGGCCCTCGCCGCGGACGCGGTCGATCCAGCCGGTGTCGGCACTGGCGTCGATCACCTCGGGCTGGTTGAGCAGGTCGAGCACGAAGCTCTTGTTCGTCGCGCCGCCCTCGATGACCACCCTGGTCTGCGCCACCGCCCGGCGCAGCCTGCCCAGCGCTTCGTCACGGTCACGGCCGTAGGCGATGATCTTGGCGATCATCGAGTCGAAGTCGGCGGGAATCGTGTCGCCCTCGCTGACGCCGGTGTCGACGCGAATGCCCGGTCCGGCCGGCAGGTCGAGGCGCGCGATGCGGCCCGGGGCAGGGGCGAAGTCGCGGTCGGGGTCTTCGGCGTTGAGCCGGGCCTCGATGGCGTGCCCGCGCTCGGCCGGGGGTTCGCCCTCGAGCCTTCCTCCGGAGGCAACGAGCAGTTGCGCCCGGACGAGGTCGAAACCGGTGGTGTATTCGGTGATCGGGTGCTCGACCTGCAGGCGGGTGTTGACCTCGAGGAATGCGAACAGCTTGTCACCGGGGTGGTAGAGGAACTCGACGGTCGCCGCCCCGCGATAGCCCACCGCGATGGCCAGCCGCTCGGCCGAGGCCTTGAGTTCGGCCGTCTGCTCGGGGCTCAGCACCGGCGACGCCGACTCCTCGATGATCTTCTGGTTGCGCCGCTGTATCGAGCAGTCGCGGACACCCAGCGCCCACGCGGTCCCCTGGCCGTCGGCGATCACCTGGACCTCGACGTGCCGGGCGCCGGTGACCAGCCGCTCCAGGAAGACCACGCCACTACCGAATGCCCGAGCGGCTTCCTGGCGGGTGCGCTCGTAGGCATCGACGAGTTCGGCCTCACCGGTGATCACCCGGATACCGCGCCCGCCGCCGCCCGCGGTCGCCTTCAGCATCAAGGGGTAGCCGATCTCGGCCGCGGACGCCAAGGCGGCGTCCACCGTCTCGACCGGACCGCGGCTCCACGGCGCGACCGGCACGCCGACCTCCTCGGCGATCAACTTCGCGCCGATCTTGTCGCCGAGCTTGCGCATGGCGTCCGGGCTGGGACCGATGAAGGTGACACCGATCTGTTCGCACAGCTCCGCGAACGCCGGATCCTCCGCGACGAAGCCCCAGCCGACCCAGGCGGCGTCGGCGCCGGTCGCTACCAGCGCACGCTCGAGCGCCTTCAGGTCCAGGTACGGGCGTTCGGACGCCGGACCGAGGTCGTAGGCGATGTCGGCTTCCCGCACGAACGTCGCCGTGCGGTCGACGTCGGTGTGCAGTGCGACGGTTTCGATCGGCAGCGCGGTCTCCGCAGCCAGATCTCGGACGGCGTGGATGAGGCGCATGGCGGCCTCTCCCCGGTTCACGATGGCTATGCGGCTGAACACTCGCCGGTTCCTTCCTCTCAGCGTTGGCCCGGTCGGGCACGGCTTGCGATTCCTCGGTCTCGCGTAGTGTGCACCTTTATCCCAGATATCTACACAGCGTGCTGGTGTTACCCGCACGTAGAGTTGGAAAGACCTCGCTCGAGGCGTCTGCGAGCGGCCGTCGTATCCGGATGATCACAGCAATCGGCATTCCGCGCCCGGCCTCGCCACCGCCACGTAACGTTCTCCCCGCAGTGTGCACGTTCTCTCCTGAGCAACCACGCAGTTTCTGCTCGCTACCGCTCGGACGGCCCGTCCGGGTGGTTACCGATTCAGACCGCACGGAACCAGGACAAGGAGATCGTCATATGAAAGCCACTCGCCTCGTTCGTCTGGGTCTTCCCCCGTTCCTCGCCGCCGCGGCGGCCCTGTTGTTCTGCCCGCCGACCGCCTCCGCGCAGGAGATGTGGAGCTACAACTGTTCGTCGCATTCGCCGGTGTGGGAAGGCCGGGTGACCGCTCTGGAGTGCACGCCGTCGAACGGTGCACCCATGAGCGGAGAGATCACGCAGCCGTTCTCGGTGAACGGCGGCGAGATCGTGAGCTGCTCGTCCGGATGGGCTCACCTTCCCGACCTGATGGGCAAGGAATGCGGGCCGGCGCCGACGCAATAACTGATCGACTGCGCCGACCAGTGGGCCTTGTCGATTCCGGCAGGGCCCACTCGCTTCCTGCTATCAGGATCGCAAGCGTGGTTCGGATCGTGCCACCTGTGCGGGTCCACCGGCAATTGCGGTGGCCAGGGGAAAATCTCACAGCAGGGGCCGAACGGCTCCTGCGTATCGGGTGACGCAACCGAGCGGCGCGGTGAACCACCGAGTGGTGAGGTGCTCGATCGATTCTCTTGCGTCGGTTGTCGGCGAGAGATCGAGGCCCGGAATAGCGGCCGGATGTTCGGGGATCGACTGTGGGATCACAACCGGTGGGCTTGCCATGGCTGGTAAATCCCGGCATTGCGCCCGGGCGCGAAGTGCGCAATCTTCAGCCTGGGATATTTCCGATCCTGACGACGAACCGATCCAGGCGATTGGTGGGGACTGGGGACTGCTCGTGAACTGCTCGCGGTCGAGGTCGCGCGTTGGCGCCTCCCGAGCTTCGGCGCGTTCGTCGTTTCCGGGACACGGAGAGTGCCGTGACGCAGGCCTGGGATGAGGATCTCGCCGCATTGGCCGATCGAATCGCGCAGGGGTTGCGTGAGGTGGCCCCGCCCGGGTGGCAGCGGCTGGAGGCGTGGTTCGCGATGACCGTGGTCGCCGAATCGGCGCTGCTGGTGGTCGACGACGGTATCCGGTCGTTCCGGTGCCCGGCACCGGATGCGGTGTGGTCTGCGGTGCGTCGGCATCGGCGGGTGTCGGCAGGTACCGACGGCGGGCCGTGGTGGCGGCTGCTGGTGCGCATCGACGCGGACGGCGTCGAGGCCGCTGCCGATCACGGCGCGGTGCCGTTTCCCGGCGAGCAATTGTTCGCACCGGAGGCCTATCTCGCCGACTTGGAACACTATCCGCGGGATCGGCTGCCGGTGTGGCTGGCGGCCTACCTCCGGCGCGGCGAACGGCGGACGCGGCCGCCGCGCGCGGCCGCCGACGCGATGCGCGCGGACCAGCGTGCGGGTTTGCGGGCGGTGCCCGTGGATGACGAGTTGCCGGAGCTGGCCGTGTTGTGGGCCCGGTGGGCCGTGCTGGCGGCAGCCTTCGTCGCGGTCGGGTCGGGGCAGGGGCCGCGGATCGGTCCCTCGGTGGGCATCTTCGAAGGCGCGGGACGCAGCGGTTCGACGTTGACGCTCCTGCCGGGTGACCGGGCCGTGCTCTCGGGTGGTGTGTGGGATGCGCCGGTCCTGGACGCCGCGTACAACAAGGGTGCGGCGATGCCGGAACTGTTTGCGGGAGCGCCGGATTGGGTGGCGGACCCGGTGCTCAATCCACGGACGGCAACCGGTTTGCTCTCGTTTTGTTACTGGTGGGAGGCCGGTCGGTGGTACCGGGGTGAGTCCGCGCCGATCCCGGAGTGCGCGCCGGCGCTGCCCGCGGTGTGGACGGTCGGCACCGTCGCGGGTGTCGTCGGCAACCTGCTGGACGACCGGTCGGGTGGTGTATCGGGCAGGGCCGAACTGTTGGTATCGGCCGCGCAGGCCGGTGCGGTGACTCGCGAGGCGATCGTGCAGGTCTTCGGTGACGGTGACGGCACCGACATCGATGGTGCGATGTTCCAGTTCGTGCTCGCCGATCTGGACGCGAACCACGCCGCGGGGATCGGCGAAGCCGATGCGCTCGACCTCGTCCGCGATCACATCCGGCGACAGGGTTATGACGCTGCGGGATACCCGCTGGCGACGTTGCGGGCCGATCGCATCAGTGTGGGCTGGTTGGTACGTTCGCCGGTGCTGGACGGCAAGATTGCTCTGGACCGTGCGGTTTTCTATGTCGCCGACGATGGCGTTGTGGAGCGCTCGACGACGGCGGAGCCGTTGTCGGTGTTCGTCACCGGTTTCGAGCGACGGTTCCGGTTGCGCGGCAACGGCCGAGCCTGACCGGTAGGGGGGACGCGACGTGAACGGTGAAGTTCGGTTGGATCCGGACCGCCTGCGAAATCAGGGCGCTCGGCTGGCCGAACTAGGGGACCGCGTGGGGCAAACCTACGCGGGACTGCGCGATTCCCTTGCCCACGCCGAAGGCAGTTGGGGTGACGACGACCTGGGTGTCGCGTTCGCCAGGGAATTCAAACCGCATGCCGACCAGTTGCTGGTCAACCTGCGGGCGATGGAGGAGAGCCTGCACAGCACGGCCGCCGGAATAGCGGACGCCGCAGGCCAATTCGAAGTACAGGACCGGTTCGCGGCCGGCCGGGTCGGCACTGCCGCCGACGAGCTGGACCCGATCGGCGGGCCGGCGCAGTTGTGGCAGGACGGCAGCGCGGGCACGTCCTCGCCCGCGGGCGTACAGCGACCCGTGGCGTCCGATCCCGCCGCGCCCCTTCCGGCAGCAGCGGCCCCGGCCTATCCCACGGACCGGGCCGACCCCACCGAACGCTCCAGCCCCGGCGAGTCGCGGACACCGGACGCGTCAACGGGACGCTCCACGCCGGAAGGCGGTCCGCAGCGGGATCCGTCGGGTCCGCAAGGGGATTCCGGTGTAGGCGGACCGGGCAGAGGCAACTCCGGCAAGCCTGCCGAAGACTCCGGTCGCCGCCCTCCGGCCTCCTCGGTGATCCCTCCGGATGCCACCCGGAATGCACCCCGTGCCCCAGTGGGGAAACAGACAGAGGCCGGCCCACCTGGCGGTGCTGGGCGACGAGACACCCCATGGTCCGGGCAGCCGCCCAGGACGGCAGCACCACCCGGTGGGGCCCAGCCGAGACCACCGAGCGCGTGGTCCGGGCAGCCGCCCAGAACAGCCGGGCCACCCGCGGGCGCCCAGCCGAGACCACAAGGACCTCGGTTCGGATCTCCGCCGCGGACGCGGAATCGCGCCGACGAATCGCCGCGCGGGCGCGATCGGCGTCGCTCGGGCGCGCCCCCGGTGACCGATCCCGTGGTCGGCTGGCTGGCGCGGACGCTGGCCGAGCATCACGATTTGCGAGTGGCCGGATTCGATACCCCCGGTCTGCAGGTGCCGATCGTGCGAGAGTTCGTGGGCGCTGTAGACCGGGTGCTCACCGACTACCCGGTGATCGCTCTCGATGTCGTCGCGGTGGCAGAACTCGACGCCGAATCGGGGCCGGTGTTGTGGAGTCTCGATCCGCGCGATGAGCGGAGCATGGGCGGTCGGTCGATCACGCTCGACCTGCGGACCGCGCAGGAGTCGAGGCGAGCGACCGGATCGGCGGAGTCCGGCGCCGAGTCGGCGGACCTGGAAATCTATCTGGCGACGCTTTGTGAATTCGGCCGGGCACTCGACTTCGCCGGGGACGGAATCGCACGCAGGCAGGCGCAGCGCGTCCTGATCGCGGAGTATCTGCGTCTGGAGGCGGAACCCGACGCCACACTCGGCGAGACGGTCAGCGGTTACCGGCACTGGCGTGCCGAGTTGACCGGGGCCGCCGCGGACGCAGGCGGGTTCGACGTGAGCCGCGCCCTCGGCGTCGCGTTCGCCGATGTCGTGCTGCACGGCGAGAAGGCGAGCCCCCAGGCGCGAGCACTCCACGCGGTGCTGGTCGACGCGACGTCGCGGCGGGGGTAGGCGGTGCCGGCGGACGGTTCGTGGTCGCTGAACCCGGTCGTGGAGCTGCGCATGTTGTTCGAGGGTCTGCCCACCGTGGTGCGGGGCCCGATCGAACTGGTGGTCTTCGGGGGAGACCTACCGCGTGCCGATGTGTCCGGGATGCGGTGGATGGCCGCGGAACTACGAGCCAAGGCCGCCGCCATGAACGATCACGCGGAGGACGCGAAAGAAATACTGGCGCAGGAGGATTCGCTCGGCGCGTTGGGCGACCGAGTGCGCGAGATGTTGCATCTGCACCACGAGGGAGCGGCCAGGCTGCGGGAGGAAGCGCTGGCCCTGGCCGATCAAGCGCACGCGGCCGCCAACGATGCGGAGAAGACGCTGTGCGTGATGTTCGCGTTCGGCGTCGAGCTGGCCTGGCGCATCATCGCGACGCTGTCGGCGGCCGCCGCGGCCGGTCCGGCCGGAGAGCTCGCGGCGGCTCCGGTGGTGGAGTCGATGCTGATCGAGGGCCGAGGCAAGGTCGCGCTGATGCGCGCGGGCTTGGAGCAGGCCTACAAGGTGAGCGCGGCGAACACAGCGACCCGGCTCTCGGCATTGGGACCGTACCGGTTCGCCATCACGGTCGGCACGGCGGCCGCGCTGCCCGCGAGTGTGGATCTCGGGGCACAGTTGATGCAGGTCGCGTCCGGCGACCGGAACCCGACTGTCAAGGGGCCGAACGGGGAGAACCCGAGGGGCATCGATCTGCTGTCGATCGAAGCCGCAGCGGTTTCGGGCGCCGGGGGCGCGGTAGGCGGCATCGCCGCGGGCGTGCTCGCGCCCAAGATCCTTCCCCGGCTGGAGACCAGCCGCTCGGCGCTCGGACTTGTGCAGGGTGTCGCGGGCGCGGTGTCCGGTCTGGGGGCGGCCGCGTTGATCACGGGCTGGCCGGAACACTTCGAAGACGTCCTGGCGTCGCTGCTCAGTGGCGGATTCGCCGGAGTCGTGGATGTCCACGGTCGCGCCCACCCGGATCTCGGGGGCTCACCCATCGGGGAAGTGGTCGACGGCAGCGGGGCCTACATCCCTCCCGATCCTTCCACGGTGAGTCTCAGCAAGGATGCCGTGATGCGGCTGGCGGGGGCTCCTCAGGGTACGAAATCGCTGATGCCCGTTCCGGTGGACAGCAACGGCGGCGCCGACGCGCAGCCCGCGAATTCGGCCGCGCCCGGCCACGCTATGGATGCCGGAGCATCGCAGCCAGGAGATATCCCGGTTTCATCGGCTCCGCCGGGCGCAACGGGTGATGGACAGCATGAGCCGGACGAGTCGGGAGACCCGGCGCGGCACTTCACCGATTCGGGATCGGGGGAACCGGCTTCGGTCCCGGACGAACATGCGAACCGTCCGGCGAGCGTGGACGGGCAGCCGGGTGAGCCCTCGGCCGGGCAGGGAGGTGACCGGGCAGCGGCAGACCATGCCGGCGATCGAGAGTCCGAGGTAGACCTTCCCGCCGGTAGCGATGAGCCCTCCGGTGGCGGTGCGCAGGCCGGTGGGGATGCGCCGGGCGGTAATGGCGCTGCCCAGACCGGCGCTCCTGCGCGCGCCGGTGATGCGCCTGGCGATGGTGCGCATGATGGCGGCGCGGTGCACGATGGCGACGGCAATGCGCAGACCGGCGACGGTGGGCAGGACGGTAGCGGCGGCGATGCGCCGGCAGACAGTGGGCAAGCCGGTGGCGGTGGGCACGGCGGCGATGGCGGCAATGCGGAGGCCGGTGGTCACGGTGTTGGTGGTGCGGAGGCCGGGGGCGCGGCCGCCGGCGCGGTCCTGTCGGCCGCGGACGGCGACCACTCCGGTTCGCAACCGCGGCAATCGGCAGATCACGCCGAGGCGGACGCGCATGCGGCCGGTGGTAACCGTAGCGCCCGGGCTCCGGTCGGCGACGGCGCTGGGCCCGAGTCGGCGATAGCGCGGCCGGGGCAGGGGCCGGCGAAGGTCGATCCGCCGGTGGAGGCGGGCAATGCGCCCGCCCGCCATGGCGCGGGTGGCGAGGGCCCCGCCCGGGTTACGGCACCGAAGCCGGCGGACGCACCGCCAACGCTCGAGCGGCCTGCTGTGGCGCACTCCGAGGATGCGCTGCCCACCGACGCTCGCCCGCCCGTGCACGCCGGACCCGACCACCCGGCGGCGGAGCTGGCACAGGAGCTGGCGATGCTGCCGTCGGCGGATCCGGCGACGAAGCAGGACCTCACCGCGGAGCAGCAGGCGCAATTCAAAGCCGCGGCGAAGAAGGCGCTGGCGCTGTATCGGCTACGGCACGAGGAGCTGGCCGGTGAGTCGTGGGAGCAGCGTAGAAACACGATGGAGCAGGGCGATCGGGTGGAGTCGCTGCTGCGGTACATCGACGCGATGCGCGAGGGGACCGGGAAGACGCCGCGGTGGAATCAGGTCAAGGCGTTCCTGCTCGGCGAGCACGGGTTCATGCGTCAAATGGGCACGGGGCAGGGCAAGTCCATGGTCGGTGCGCTGGATACGTTGCGGCAGTTGTCGCGTGGCGAGCCGGTGGAGACGGCGAGCGGCAAGCCGGTGCGGGTGCATCATGTGATCACCACGACCGAGGTGCTGGCCAACGAGGGGGTCCGGGAATTCGCGCCGATGCTGCGCAGTCTCGGGTACGAGGTCGCACGCTGGGATCCGCACAATCCGCCGGGAGACGCGGAACGCCCGACCGTGTACTACATGACCTACGACGAGCGCGCGACCGCCGAGTTGTTCGACCGGCCGCCGCCGGGGAAGACCGCGACCATCGATGAGGCGGACGCCGTGCTGGTGCACAACCAGACGGTGCACTACCAGTCGGAGGGGCAGCGGGAGCAGGCCTCGGAGGTCGAGGCCGCCGGGGTGTACCGGGTGCGTGACTTCCTGAAAGCGGTCTTGCGGAGCAGAATCACGGCGGCGAAAGACCTGTCGGTGCATCTCGAAGAGGCATTCCACGAGGGGCCGTTGACGGCGGACGAGGCCGGGGCCGTGCGGGCGCTGTCGGCGGAAGAGTTCGCAGCGGCCAGGACGCTGACGGCGCGGTCGCTGCGCGAGCAACCCGAGCAGTCCCTCGCCACGGTGAGCCGGTTGTGGGAAAGATACGCGGGGCGGAAATTCACCGCCGAGGAGACCGAGATGGCCCGCGCTTTCCTGGATGTCAAGGCGGGCCGGTTGAAACTGAATCGGGACTTCCAGATCTTCGGAACGGATTCCGAGAAGAAGGTACAGATTCTCGACGAGTACGGGAAGCCGCGGAGCGACCCGAAGATCGGCACCGAGAGCCGGTGGTTCGGAGGCCGCCACAAAATGGTGGAGGCAATGTTCGATGCCCCGGTGTATTCCGACGGTACGGGATCGAAACAGGTCACCGTGGAAGACGTCTTCGGTGGATACGAACATCTGCATCTGATGTCGGGCACGCTGGAGCGGACCGCGGCGGAGATCAAGGAAAATTTCCCGGTCCAGGGCGGTTTGGCGAAGGTGGAGGACTTCGGCCGGTCGAAACTGGTGGGGGAGGAGGATCGGATATTCCTCACGCAGCCGGAGAAATTGCGGGACGCGGTGGACCGGGTGCGGCAGTTGCAGGCCGAGGGTCGGCCGGTGCTGGTGATCTGCCCGTTCAACGATCTGGCTCGGAACTTCTCGCTGATGCTGACCAAGGCGGACGTGGAACACCATGCGATCGACGCCCGGTGGTTCGCCGAGCACCGTGACAACAACGCCGCCGAGGAACACCTGCTGTCGGTCAAGGACACCGCGGGCGCCCGAGGCACGGTGACCGTCGGCACGGGGATGCTCGGCCGAGGTTTCGACGTGTCGATCAGCGACGAGGTCGATCGGCTCGGCGGGGTGCACGCGCACATGCTGGGGCGTTCGCCGACCAATCCGGACGAGGACCATCAGTGGTCGGCGCGCGCGGGCCGCAACGGCCGCAACGGCAGCTTCTGTTTCAACGTCGCCGCGTCCGACCGCCTCTACAGCGAGGCGCAGCAGCACGGTGCGCGGGTAGCGGTCACCCACTATCGGGCCGCGGTGGCCGAGCACGCCGAGGCCTCCGCGGAATACACCGAAGCCGCCCGTCAAGCGGGCGATAAGGATGCGGCACAACCCACAGAGGTCGTGCAGGCGGCGCGCGCGAAGATGGCGGCCACCGCGGCCGATGTCGCCGCGGCCGAGCGGGAGATGCGCAGCTTGACCTCCCCCCTGCAGAACGACGCGGCCGATCGCACGTATCTGGAGCGTGCGATGCGCCGCGCCGATCAGGCCCACGGGCCCCCGACCGCGGGGGTTCCCACTGCTCCCTCGGCGACTTCGCCCCAGACCGCCAGTGCTCTGGGGTTCCTCGATGCCGGACCGGGCATTGCCCATCCGGCCGCGGCTCTCGGCCAGGCCGGGGCAGACGCAGGCCGAACCAGGTCGGACACCGGCCACGCCGGGTCGGATGTGGACCGTGCCGCTGCGGAGACCGTGCACTTCGGGCCCGACGCCGTCCAACCGCACCTGCGGGGGGACCGGTTCGCCCGACTGGCCGGGTGGTTGGGGATCCCCGTATCGGTGCAGGCGGCCGCCGCCGCGTTCGACACCGACGATGACGACGACCCGTTGAGCCGGCTGCTGGAACGCGCAGGCGTCTCCTCCGCTGCCGTGGAAGCGCTGAACCAGCACCTCGACCACGCCCCGCCCGCGGCGGTGTTGCAGTCGAACGCCCTCTCCGACGAGCAAGTGCTCAATCATCTGACGCCGCAGCGCAATCGGCTGGCAGCCGAACTCGGCTGGGACCCCGCGCAGGTCGCTGCCGCGGAGGGTGTGCGCCAGGTCGGTGCCGCCCTCGGCACGGCCCGTGAAGAGCTGGCGGCCCTACTGGACGTTCCGGTCGGCGAGGTGAACGCCGCCACCGCCCGCGACGTGCTCGCCGAAACGGTCGGCCGCCTGCTCGCCCCCACCGAAACTGCCGACGACCCGTCCACCGAACTCCTCGTGCTGGCCGCCTCGACTTACCTGGCCGTCAGCGCCCTGCTCGATCTCACCGTCGCCATCCACCAGCGCAGCCCGAAGAGCTGCGTCAACAACGGAGTGACGATGATGCGGGTGCTGTACCCAGACAACGAGCACGCCTACCACATGCCGGACGACCAGCCATTGCGCGGTCACGACGCCGAAGACACGGAGCGGGCCTTCGGCGGTGCCTTCCGGGCATTCGGGTCGCTGAACAAGGCCGCCGCAGCGCTGGAAGAGCGGCCCGGGGGTAGCCAGGCGCTGGTCTACAGGTGGATGAACAAGGGGCAAGTCGAAAGCCACCTGGTGCTGCTGGTCAACGACAGTGACCGGGCGGATGCCCCGAACCTGGTGGTCCTGGACATCGCGGCCGCCGCAGGAGAAGCTCCGATCAGCCCCGCCGATCTGGCCGAACCCCGCGCGCTGCTGCACAAAGCCGTCCCGTTCGAGCAATGGCAGCGCGAACAGCAACCGTTCATCGACCAGCTCGACGAGGCCGACCGGGACGTCTTCGCAATCGAATTCGACAGTATGGGCCAACCCGTCGCCCGCCTGTCCACGACACAGCGTCCGGTTGTGTCCGACCGAGGCCCCGGCTCGTCCTCGCCATCACTGTGGTCGAGTCGTGCTCCACCACTTCGACGGGACCAGTTCGGGCTGGCAGGCCATCGCACACCACGTGACGATCAGCCTCCGGACAGCATCCGCGCGGCCATGCCTACCCCCGAAATCCAGCGGGGTCCCGAGGCCGTGCCGCAGTCGGGTCGACACGTCGTTCCTGTCGGCAGCGAGTCCGAGCGGATCGCGACCCTGCCCGAATTCACACCGGCGGTGACCGCTGCGGTCCGATCGCTTCTTCCCGACATCAGCGCGACGACGACCGCCGACAGCGACGCTGCCGGACACCGGCCCACCGGGTCGGACCGGATCGACGGCTATATCGGCAGCCGGCCACCGGAAGAGAGCGGGTCCGATGACGTCGTGTCCGCCGGTCCCGACTTCCAGGACCTCGTGCTCGCAGGCAGGTCGTCCGGAACAGCGGAACGTTCGCTGGTCGAGGAGGCGCCGGGGGTGCGGGTCGAGGCGGTGACCTTCGGCAACGGCACGCGTGTGTTCGCGGAGACGTACGCCGACCCGGTCGCCGCTCTCGAGCAGGTGTTGCAGCGGAAGGTCGCCGCGATCATGGACGCCCCGGTCGGGCGTACCTGCCTCATCCTGGAGGACGACACCGTCTATCGGGAGATCACTCCCGGGCAGCCGGGCGACAGCCTGCAAGCACCGGTCCGCGGGATTCTCGACTCGCGCTCGGCCGGGCGGCTCGGCCTCTTCGACGCGGTGACCAGGACGAACCGCGCCGCACGAGACTGGAGTGTCGGCCCGGACAACGAGGTGCGGGGTGGTCGCGCGCCGTCCGCGATCGACGCGACGCCCGCCGGTGTGTTCGCCGCGATGTTCGTTCGGCAGATCGATGACCGTGAGGTGTGGCAGCACCACGGCATGCCGAGGTCGGAGCTCTCGGCCATTCGGGAACGGGTGGCGTACCTGCAATCGTGGATTTCGGATCTTCCGATACCCAATCAGTACAAGCCCGCGCTGCATCAGATCCATGGCCGGTACATGGACGCGCTGGCGGAGGTCGAGTGGCGCGCCGTGCGTACGCCGGGCGAGATATCGCATCGCGCCGGGCTCGACGTCGAAGCGCGGGCCAAGGCGCGGCTGGTGGAGGCGTTCGTCCTCGACTACCCGCACATCACGATCGTGGGATTCGACCATCCGGATGTTCCCGCCCACGTCGTCGAGGAGATCCTCGGCACCCTGGACGAGATGCTCACCAGGTTCCCGGGCCGTACCAATATCCGAGGATTGTGGATCGATTACCTGGGCAACGAGATGGCCGGGGCCGCATCCTTCGCCCAGCGCGACTCCGAATCGACATTCCGAACCGTGGGAATACAGTTCAGCCTGCGCAATGCGAGCAGGCCGGCGTGGACGGTCGAACGCGGTATCGAGATGCGGGAACGCGGTTTCAATCCGATCGGGGACCGTCCGTTCCATCACGATGCCGTCCACGAATTCGTCCACGCGATCGATGCCGTGGAACTCCTGTCGCCGCGCCTGCGACAAGTGCTGGACGAGACCTGGTCCCGGCTCCACGAACTGGGCCTGATCCGAGAATCCGAGCAGACCTGGCTCGCGCGACTGCCCGTGTACGCCTTCGCCGACGAAACCAAGGCGCAGCTCCGTGCACACGAGGCCCTTGCCGTCGGGTTCGCCGAGACGGACATCCACGGCGCGGCGGTCGGCACACCCCAGTGGGCGATCCACGAGTACGTCACCACCGGTCAGCCACCTCGGATCACCCCGGACCTCGACGTCGGTTCCCCGGCGCAGCGGAATCGACTCGGGAGCCGGCCGGACACGGGTAACCACGGATTCATCGGCAGCAGACCGCCGGAGCGCACGCCTGAGCCGCTCGATTCGTGGCCGACGGGGTTCACCAGCGATGTACGCGCACTCAACGAGGCGGTGCGGGCCGGGCGGGGACCGCTTCGTGGCGAGCATTTCCCGGTGCCGGGACTGCGGATGAGGAGCAACGATCCGGGCAGGAACGCGGCCTTGCGGGTGTTCTCGCTCTGGCAGGCGTACGTGGCCAATCGCGGATTGGGAAAGCTTGTCAGCCGGTGGGATCCGAAGGTGACTCCGGCGGTGCGTCGCAGGGTGCTGGCGGAGCTGTATTTCTGGATATCGCAACAGCGCTACCTGCGGCAGGTCTGGGCCGTCGGGCGGGACCCGAGCGTGGTGGGGGAACACGGGGAAAGTCATCCCGACTACTTCCGCACCAGGCTGGGCGACGACGCACCCAATATGGACATGGTGGGTCACATGCCGGGTCTGCGTGCCGGGGTTCGCCGCGATCCGTGGACCGGGAAGTGGCACGGCGGCGTCGGGACACCGGCGTTCTGGACCACGCTCGCGATCGGCCGAATCGTCAGAAGCCGGATGGACGCCGAGGCGTCGGGTAGCACGGTGTTGCAGAACATCGTGGAGCTGCCTGGTGGCGCCCGTGTCGACGGGAACGTCCTGTGCGCGCTGGAGCGTGGCCGGTTCGCGATCGAGACCGCGCGGGCCGATGATCAGCGGACGATCTTCGATGCCGCCTTGGCCGAACTGGCCGCGGCGCTCGACCAACGTTCGCCGGAGCTGTCCGGCGAGGTGCTGAGGCGTTTGGCCAACGCGGTCTACCTGCTGTTCCAGGCGCCGCTGATGACACGGGGCAGCGATGCGACGATCCGGACGTTCGCGGCGACGGTATTCACTTTCGCCTTCGGCCTGCCGTTGCGCCTGCCGCACGACATCGATCTGCAGGCCATGTCGAGACGGCAGTCGGATTTCGTCGAGTGGTTCACCGGAGTGCTCGATCGCGGTGTGCGCAGGGGTGGCCAATCGGACGCGGCGGATCGACCGGACGCACGGAGGACGGGCGAGGAGGGCCGTCCGGCCGGATTCATCGGCAGCCGTCCTCGGGAGCAACCTGATCCGTCGTTGGACGCCTCGCGGGGCGCGTGGCTCAAGGCGTTGCGGCTCGAACAGGGGATGAAGCAGAAGGACGTCGCGCGAGCGGCGGGCTTGACCAATGCCGCACTGTCGAATATCGAGAACGGGCGCCGGACGTCGCTCGGCACTTTTCAGCAGATCTGCCGCGTGCTCGGAGTCGGAGGTTCGGCGCTGACCGAGGCCACTCGGCGGTTCTATCCGGATGTCGAGCTCGAAACGGATGCTGCCGCGCATGATTCGCCGGGTGGCTGGATCGCCGGGCATCGCAATGCCCGAGGCATGACCAAGGCGGATCTCGCCCGCGCGGTGGGAGTGTCGCCGACACGGATCGGGGAGATCGAGAACGGTGATCGCCCGCCACCGAACCTTTTCTTCCGAATCGCTCGAACATTGGAGGTGGGACAGCAAGCGCTGGCAGAGGCTACGCGTGACCTCTATCCGGATCTCGTGCTCGATCTCGATCCGAACGCGCACGATCCCGCGTCACCCGGCCGCTGGATCGTGGCGCTGCGGCACGACCGGGATGTAACCCAGGCCGAGGTGGCACGAACGGCAGGCACGTCGGCGGGCTACCTCGCCGGAATCGAAGGCGGGGAATACACTCCGACTTCGATCATCTTCCGGCGGATCTGTCGGGCGTTGGAAGTCGCGCCGGAACTGCTCGGCACGGCCACACACCATTTCTATCCGGATCTCGAACTCGATCTCACGCCGGACACCCATGATCCCGCGTCACCCGGCAGCTGGATCGTGGCGCTGCGGCACGACCGGGACATGACCAGGACCGACCTGGCGAAAGCGATAGGACCCGGCTGGGGTCATCTCGGTCACATCGAGACCGGGAATTATGTGCCGAGGTTCGCGGTCTTCCGACGAATCTGCGAGGTATTGAGGATCGACGACGAACTGCTGCGGGTGGCAGCCGGGCATTTCTATCCGTACACCGATCTCGACCTCGAGCCGCCGGCACAAGACCTCGGCAGGTGGATCACCGCGCTGCGCCACGACCGGGACATGAGCCGCGCCGAACTCGCCCGTGTGACCGGCCTGTCCACAAAATATTTGGCGCAGGTGGAGACCGAGAACCGCCGACCGCGGTACGGCACGTTTCGGCGAATCTGCCGCGGGCTGGGAGTCTCGGGTGGCCCGCTGATTCAGGCGGTTCGGGACTTCTACTCGGATATCACCGCCGATATCGATCCCGCCGCACACAGATCGCTGGGACGTTGGATTGCGGCGCTCCGTTTCGACGAGGAAATGTCGACTACGGAACTCGCTCGACGAATGCAGATACCTCGCAGGTCTCTCTCCGATATCGAGAACGATCGCTATCTTCCCCGGCTGCGCAGACTGCGGCAACTGTGTCGAGCGCACAGCGTCGGTGGCGAGTTATTGCTGGAGATCGTCGAGCGGTTCTATGCGGATCGATACGAGCGATCCGGCTATCGAGACGAAGAAGAACTGTTCCAACGGTATACGGTTACTCGGGTCGGTTCACCTGAAGAAAGAGCGGCCCAGAACGAGATTTCCGAGCGATTTGCCTGGGTGCCGAAGGCAGTGGCGCGTCGCGAAGCCCCGGATATTCGCGACGAGGCGGTGCAGGCTGCCTGGATCGGGATGCTGAGCGCGATCGCCAACCACATACCGTCCGCGTCGTTCGCTGCTCATGCGTGGGCCAGTTGCCGCGCTGCGGTGTTCCGATACCGTCTCGCGCTTCGATTCCCCGATCTCGACAACCGCACACAGAAGCTCGTCAGCACCGTGGAAGCGCAGATCCGCAGGATGGATTCCGCGGGCGCGGCGCTCGAGGACGCCGAGATCGCGCGGCAGGCGGGATTGACGGTGCCCGATGTCGCGCTGGCTCGGGAGATCCTGGCTCGCCCCGTTCTACGGCTCGGTACGCCGATCGGCGGAAACAACGGGTCACCGCACCGGGACGTAGCCGATCCGGTTCCCGCAGGGTTCTCCGACACCGATTTCACCGAAACGGTCCGCTCCGCACTGGCCGACATGGCCGACCCCGCCACCGCGGAGCGGCTGGTCATGCTGCACCTGGTCGAGGGCAAGTCCTTGGCTCGCACCGCCGAACGGCTGGGGTTGCCTGCCGCTACCGCGGCGGATGTCCTCGCCGATGCGGTCGTCCGATTGCGCGGCGCGTTCGACCATCGTGAACCCACCGATGTCAGTGCAGGCGAGCAGAATCGGGTGACGCCGTGGAGCAAGGCGAGGGCAGAGCCGGATCAGCCGCCGACTCCATCGGTGCCGCGCGACGAATCCGCGCCAGGCGAGGGCACGACCAGGCCGGGCGGATTCATCGGGGCCAGACCACCGGAGCCGGGTGAGTTCGCTCGGAGGCCGGCATCGGAGCAGACACCGGGGACGACGCCGTGGTCGCGGTCCTCGGACACTGACGCACACGATGTTGTCGGCGGCGAGGGACAAACCGCCGAGCTGTTCACGGCCGGTACAGCGGAATCACATGTGGTAACCGCGCCGCCCCGCGTCGTGGAGTTCTCGCTCGGGCACTTTGGCGGGTACATCGGCAGCCGCCCGGAGGACTCCTCCGATTCGGAGCCACCGGCCTTGGCGCCCCAGGAGAAATCGGCGCCGTCGGCAGATCCGGCCGCATTGCCGCCGTCGGGTCCGGACGAAGGTCGGCGGGCGCAGCGGGGCGCGGGCGCGGTCCCGAAGCGGTTGCCGACCGAGGAGTCCGCCGCCGCTGCACCCGCCGGGTCGGCTCCATCGGCGGTGTGGCCCACACCGAACGGCGCCGAGCCGTTCCGGCGTTGGTTGAAGGCCGCCCGTCTGGCTCGCGGACTGACTCAGGCGCAATTGGCCACTCGCATAGGTGTGCCGAGTTCGGCGACATATATCGGCTCGCTGGAGCGTGGCGTGACGATCACGCGGGATATGGCGGTGCGTTTGTTGGACGGTCTGGGTGTTCCCGACGAGGTCGCCGAGGCAGTGCTGCGAGCGTACTTCCCGGACGCAGACGTCGCGCTTCCCGATCCCCGGTCCGACCGGTTGCGCCATCCCAAGGACTGGATCATCGCCGCTCGCACGAGTAGGGGAATGTCACGCGCCGAGCTGGCCGCGCGCGCAGGTGTCGGCCTGACCGGTTTGAGTCAGAAGGAGCGCGCGGAAAACCCCCGAGGAGAATCCGCCATCAGCCCGGAATACGCGCTGCGCCTACTCGCCGGGCTGGACGCCTCGAGCGATATCGCCGCGGAGTTCATGAGTCGTTTCTATCTCGGATGGGAAGCCGAAGCAGCCGACGAGCCACGAAGCACCCGGCCTGGAGGTTTCATCGGCAGCCGGCCAGCGGATGACGCGCTGGGGGAGCAGGGGCGTGCCGGAGCGGACGCCCACGACGATCTCACCGGACCGGTCGAGGCGCGTACCGGGCTGCCCATCTACACCCCACCCGATGCCGAGACGCGCATGCGGGCGGAGCGGGTATTGCGTGAGCATTCGGGTGACGGGGCGAGCCGACCAAGGTCCTCACCATGGACGCCGTGACCGTCGAGGTTGTCACCGAGCCACCGCACAGGGAGCGGATCCCGCTACTGTGCTGCTCGCCGTCGACCTCACCGCCGACATCGATGACGGATGAATGCATCACGCGTACAGCAGTAATGAATGCCGTCTAGCAGCTCCGACCACTATCCGACCATCACCGAGACGATTGCCGCACTGCTCGCGACCGCGCTAACCACCAGCGGTGCAGCTCAGGTCCGCAGAGGGCAGGGTGAGATCGGTGAGGTATCGGAGCACCGGCACATCGACGCAGGCCACGCCGCGGTTCACCACGCCGTGCTGCACGCCTTGGTAGGTGATCAGCACGGCTTCGAGCGCGCGCGAGAGATTCACGCCGCTCTGATATGGCGTCGCGTCGGATGATCGGGCTCGCCGCGGACAGATGTCGTCTTCCTCGCCGGTTCGAGTCGCCGAGCGACGGCCCTCGGCAATCTTCAGCTGAGCTGCTCGGCCAGCCCGACGATGATGCCCTCAGGACCACGGACGTAGCAGAGCCGGTAAATCTGCTCGTACTGCTCGAGCTCGCCGACGAGTTCGGCGCCGTGGGTGCGAAGGCGGGCGAGAACGTCCTCGATGTCGTCGACGGCGAACATGATGCGACGAATGCCGAGCGTGTTGGCCGGAGCGTCTTTCGGCTCAGCCCTGATCGCCTCGGGCGTGTGGAACATCGCCAGCTCGACCCGACCGTGGCCGTCCGGGGTCCGGAGCATCGCGACGTCCTGTCGCACATCATCGATTCCGATGACACGTTCCACCCAACGTCCCTCGACCGGCCCCTTGCCTTCCAACTCCATACCGAGTTCGACGAAGAAGTCGATAACAGTGTCGAGGTCCTCGACAACAATGAGCACGTTGTCCATCCGCTGAATCGTCACAGCCTTGTTCTCCTCTGCTTTGTAAGGCCTCGACTCGGCTCGGTCGGGCACGCTGGTAGTGACGGACGAGCACACGGAAACTCATCGGCAGCGGCGTGGCGGGAGTCCGCGTGGCAGCAGGCGTTCCCGGCCCACACCTTCGTGTTCGCAGCCTCGCCAAGTGCGCGGGTGTCCGATGAAGGTCTCCTGAACTTCCAGGCCGACACCGATCCCGCGGCACGTCGTCATGGCCGGCGGTTGGGCGAATATTCCGGGGCCGGGGGAACATGAAAAGTATTGAGACATCCATCCCATTGCACGGAGCGGCATTTCATGGCTTGTGCCAGTTGAGTTAACCCAGTGTCGACGCTGTGACCTGGGGTAGACCGTCTACGAAGGCAGAACGAGTGAGCGACTTCGGCGGCCTGTTCGACTTTTCCGTTGTGTGAATCGGCATTTTATGGCTTCTGTGGCGCGCCGATACCGTCGGATTCATGGAATGGAATCTTCAGTCGGCAGAAGAACTATTGGCGGCGTTGCGGGCCGGTGAGGTGACCTCGGTGGAGCTGACCGACGAGGCGATCGCTCGTATCGAGCGGGACGACAAGGTGATCAACGCGATCTGTGTGCCAAATTTCGACCGTGCGCGGGCCGCCGCAAGCCGCGCCGACCAGGCGCGCGCCCGCGGCGAGGATAGGCCGCTGCTCGGCATCCCGGTGACGGTCAAGGAGTCCTACAACATGGCCGGGCTGCCCACGACCTGGGGCATGCCGCAGCACGCGAACTATGTACCGGCCGAGGACGCGGTACAGGTGTCACGACTCGAGGCTGCCGGCGCGGTGGTGCTCGGGAAGACGAATGTGCCGTTGGGGCTGCAGGATATCCAGAGCTTCAACGAGATCTACGGCACCACCAAAAATCCGTGGGATCACGAGCGCACGTCGGGCGGTTCCTCCGGCGGATCGGCAGCGGCCCTGGCGTGCGGATTCGGTGCGCTGTCCATCGGCTCCGACCTGGCCGGTTCGCTGCGCACCCCCGCGCATTTCTGCGGTGTCTACGCACACAAGCCGACGCTCGGGCTGGCGGCGACCCGTGGCATGGTCGCGCCGCCCGAGCCGGCACTGCCGACCGATCTCGACCTCGCCGTCGTCGGTCCGATGGCACGCACCGCCCGCGACCTCACGCTCCTGCTCGATGTGATGGCCGGACCGGACCCGCTGACGCACGGCGTCGCGTACGACTCGAGCCTGCCGCCCGCGCGCCACGAGCGGCTTTCCGACTTCCGTGTTCTGGTCCTCGACGAGCATCCGCTCATTCCCACCGGGTCCGCTGTGCGGGCAGGTGTGAACCGGGTGACCGACACGCTGATCGCGGGTGGGGCTCACGTCGAACGGCACAGTCCGCTGCTGCCCGACCTGACCGAGGCCGGGACGCTCTATACGCAGTTCTTGTTTTCGGGCTCCGTTGCACGTTTTCCCGTCGAAGGGTATGAGCAACTGCGGACCCGCGCCGCCGGACTGAGCGCAGACGACCAGAGCCTCGACGCGGCGCGGCTGCGTGCCATGGTGTTCAGCCACCGCGACTGGATCGAGACGAACAACCGTCGCGAACTCCACCGCCACGGCTGGCGGCAGTTTTTCGCCGAGTTCGATGCCGTGGTGTGTCCGATTACGCCGACTCCCGCGTTCCCGCACGACCACAATCCCGATGTGCTGGAACGCCGGATCGATATCGACGGCGCCGAGTACCCGTATTTCGACCAGTTGGTCTGGGCCGGTCTGGCGACCATGCCCGGCCTGCCCGCCACCGCCATACCAACGGGCCTGTCCCCTGAGGGCCTGCCGGTGGGCGTGCAGGTGATCGGTCCGATGTTCGAGGACCGCACCTCGCTGCGGCTGGCCGAGCTACTCGAGCAGAAGATCGGCGGCTTCCAGGCACCGAAGTAGGGCGTAGTACCGGGTATCCGTCGAGGACGAGGTGCGGATGACGAACGACAACAGAGCACGGTCGACTAGTTCACCAGGGTGGGGTCCACATCGGCCGCCTGTGCCACGGCTCGGACGATCCCGGCTGTCTCGACGCCGTTCCCCCTGTGGCCGCCGCGCAGCTAGATCGCCGATGGCGTTCCGGGCGATAACGCGGAACTCGCTTCGGATCATCGACGGCGTTGTCGATGAGTTCGGTGCCGACGTAGTTCGGGGAGATCGACGTCGTTCGCCGAGCCCGTCGGTGCTCTCCTGCCGCAGGCCCTCCAGCAGCGTGCGGACCGCGTTCTTCGTGTCGGCGAACCCCCGCTTGGGTGGGGGACGATTCTCAGGCGGTCAGTCCACCTTCGACTTGGCGCGGGCGTAGGCGCGGGCCGCGCGCACGCGGTCGCCGCAGCGCGTTGAGCACCAGTGACGGCGGCCGTGGCGGATCAGGTACCGATTGCACGGGACGGAATCGCAGGTGGTCAGGAAATCGGCGTCGGAGCCGGTGAGCAGGTCGGCCGCATCCGCGGCGAGCGTCGCGAGCGCGCGGTCGAGGATCTCGTTGGGTGGACACACCGCAGCGCGGTAGGGGCCACTCATCTCATCCCACAACAGCAGGGCGGCCGTTGAGGTCCGGCTCAGCGCGTCGTTGACGGCGGACAGCGCTGCGGGCAACACGGGCTGCCGCGCGACACGGGCGGCGAACAATGCCCTGACGTGTTCGCGCAGCACGCGCAGCTGCGTCGCGCACATCTCCTGCACTCCGGCATCGGCAGGCGCGAGGCCGCGTTCGGCGAGCCACCGATTCGTCGATTCGGGGGTACCGAGCAGATCAATGAAATGCCCACCGGGCAGCACATAGGCGCTGTCGGCGAAGTCGAGAGCAAGGTACTGCTCGGCCCCCGGTGCGGGGGGCAACGCGGCGGCCGGGGTCTCTCGCGCGGCTCTCATAACTCTCATGTTACTGCTTGCTTTTATCCGTGATAACGGCCTACCGTATCTCACGGATATGTACCGTTTCATCCGTGAGGAGCTTGCTAGTGACTTTTGCAGGCACGACCGCTCAGCAGTTCTGCGTCCGCGTTTTCGGCGGTGCGACCGCCCTCTTCGAATACGGCGGGCTGAGGTTCCTCACCGACCCGACCTTCGACACGCCCCGCGACTACCAGCAACCCGGCGGCGTGCTGACCAAGACCGCGCCGGCCGCCGCCTCACCGCCCGACCTCGGCCGCGTCGACGTGATTCTGCTCTCGCACGATGAGCACCCCGACAACCTCGACGACTCCGGCCGTGCCCTGCTCGCCGACGTGCCGCTCACCCTCACCACGCCGGGTGGCGGGCAACGCCTCGGGAACGGGGCCAAAGGCCTGGTCGACTGGGAGTCGATCGAGCTGGATCGCCCCGGTGGCGGCACGATCGCCGTGACGGGCGTGCCCGCGATCCATGGGCCGGGTGCACGCGAGGAGGTCGAACCGATCACCGGCCAGGTTGTCGGATTCGTATTGACCGGGGAAGGCCTGCCCACCGTCTATGTCAGCGGCGACAACGCCTCGCTCACTGCGGTCGAGGAGATCGCCGAGCGTTTCGCGCCGGTGGACACCGCCATCCTCTTCGCCGGAGCGCCCCGCTTCTCCGTTCTCTTCGACGGTGCGCCGATCGTCCTCGACAGTACCCAGACCGCCGAGGCCGCCGAGCTCCTCGGCGCACGTCGCGTGGTTCCCGTTCATTACGAGGGTTGGGCTCACTTCACCGAAGGCCGTGCCGAATTGGTCGCGGCTTTCACTGCTGCCGGACTCCGCGACCGCCTTGACCTGGGCGAGCTGGGCTGACTCTCTCGTGGCCACTTCAGTACCTGCCCGGATCGACGATCTCCCCGGCCTCCAGGCGCAGCGCCGCACCCTGTTCGTCCTGGTCGCCGCTCAGGCGCTGAGCGGCGCGGGGCTGGTGGCGGGCGTGACCGTCGGTGCATTGCTCGCGCAGGACATGCTCAGCTCAACCAGCCTCGCCGGTCTGCCCAGTGCGCTCGGCACCGCAGGCTCCGTGCTGGCGGCCGTCACAGTCGGACGAATCTCGCAAGCCCGAGGCCGCCGACCCGGCCTGGTCGCCGGGTATCTGACCGGTGCCATCGGCAGCGTCGGAGTCATCGCGGCCGCTGTCGCGGACAACACGATCCTGCTGTTCGTCGCGCTGTTCGTCTACGGCGCCGGCACGTCCACCAACCTGCAAGCCCGGTATGCCGGAGCCGATCTGGCCGGCCCCGAGCACCGCGCCCGTGCCGTGTCCACCGTGCTGGTCGCCACCACACTCGGCGGCGTCGTCGGCCCCAACCTCACCGCGCCGACCAGCGACCTCGCACACGCAATTGGCATCCCCCACCTGGCCGGTCCGTTCCTGCTCGCCAGCACCGCATACGCGTTGGCAGCCGTGGTGCTGGCCATCTGGCTGCACCCCGACCCGCTACTGCTTGCCCGCAAACTCGAGGCCGAACGCATTGCCGCACAGCCTGATCATGCTGACGGCCTGCCACGCCATCCGGTCGAAAGGCGCAGCTCCGGCGTGTTGGTCGGTGTGATGGTTATGGTGCTCACCCAGTTCGTGATGGTCGCGATCATGACCATGACACCCGTCCACATGCACGACCACGGCCACAGCACCGCCGTCGGCGGCCTGGTCATCGCCGTCCACATCGGCGCGATGTACTTGCCATCGCCGCTGACCGGCTGGCTCGTAGATCGCTACGGCCCCTTCATCATCGCCGCCGCCTCCGGGCTGACCCTGCTCGGCGCCGGAATCGTCGCCGCCTGTGCCTCCGGCAACTCCGTCGCCCTATTGACGGCGGCACTCACGCTGCTCGGTCTCGGCTGGAACTTCGGCCTCGTCGCAGGCACCGCAATCATCACCGACGCCGTGCCGCTGGTTGCCCGCGCCAAAACACAAGGACTGGTCGACGTCACCATCGCCATCGCGGGCGCCACCGGCGGCATGGCCTCAGGGCTGGTCGTCGCCGCTGCCGGCTACCCCGGGCTGGCTATCGGCAGCGGCATCCTGGCACTGACAATCGTGCCCGCGGTCGCCGCCGCCGCACGCAAATCCCTACCCGGCTGGGCGATGTTCCAGGCGGCGCATGGCACCGACAGCGCACGACCGGCCGTAGCCGATCCTCACACAGCAGTCAGCAGGACTTCGAAAACCGAAGGTGACTGCACGGAGTGATGCTCGGTCCGTCGATCGAGGGTACGGCCGCGGCGGTCCGTGCGGGGCCGGCCACACATCCCGCTCAATCCCGCACACACCCCCGAGATCAACGCACGAAGGACGGAGGTCGGCCCATCTCGGTGCTACTCCGCTATCGCTGTGCGGCTGCGACGGTGCGTGGGTCGGTCGATTCGCGAATCTCCGGGACGGCAGGGGGAATAGTGTGCCCTGTATGGATGTACGGGTCGGTGACAGAGTGCGGCTGGTCCCCGGCGGCCGGCAGGTTTTCCGGGTGCGCGGGATCGTCGACGTGTTCGCGCTCATCGCCACCGAACCCGATCTCGATGGCGGTCGATCGTTCGGGGTGCTGACCGCGAGCTTGATCCCGATCGATGTACAGGAAATATGAGCGCTCGCGCTTCCGGTGCCAGCCCTCCCTTCTCACTCGATGCTGTCGCCCCGCCCCACTTGGATGCCCACCACGCAGGTGTCGTCGTCGGTGTTGGCGTCGCTGTGATCGAGCAGGTGGTCCAGACGGTCGTCGAGGCTTCCGGTGAACTGGGCCGACACGGCGAGTAACCGCTCTATGCAGTCGTCCAAGAGTCGGTCGCGACGCTCGATCAGCCCGTCGGTGTAGAGCAGGAAGATGTCGTCCGGTTCCAGCTGGAGTTCGGCTTCCTCGTATGTCGCCTCGGCCACCGCGCCGAGCAGCATCCCGTCCGGTGGTGGCAGGGCGGACGCCTGGCCGGCGCGCACCAGCACCGGCGGCAGGTGGCCCGCGCGAGCCCATCGCAGAACCCGCGTCTGCGGGTCGTAGAGGCCACAGATGGCGGTGGCGTAGATGTCGTCGGTCAGGTGATGTGCCACCAGATTCAGCCAGGTCAGCATCTGCCCGGGCATGGCTCCGGTAGCGGCGAGGCCGCGCAGAGCATTGCGCAGGACGACCATCCCGGTGGCCGCCTTGATGCCGTGTCCGGTGATGTCACCGACTGATACCAGGATCTGCTTGGACGGCAGCGTTACCGCGTCATACCAGTCGCCGCCGACTACATAGTCCTGGTCGGCGGGCTGGTAGCGCACCGCGATGCGCAGGCCGAACGCCTCGATGGACGGCTGGGCAGCAGGCATGATCGCCTGCTGGAGCTGTAGCGCCAGTCGGCTCTGCTCGGCGGCCTGCTGCTCGGTGTGCGCGAGGCGGTCTTGGGTGGCCGACAGCGCGACCTCGGTCCAGTGCTGGGCGGAGATGTCCTGATATGCGCCGCGAATCGCGAGCAGATGTCCCGCCGTGTCGACTATCGGTTCGGCGATGATTCGAATGTGGCGGGCGTCGCCGTTCGGCCGGATCAGTCGGAACGCTGTGGAGGCCGAGCGACGGTAGCGCAGCAGAGTTCGCAGGAATCCCCGGACCGTCTCCGCGTCATCGTCGTGAACGTGACCGGGCAGTTGCGCGACAGGGATCGGGTCCGCGGCAGGCTCCAGCCCGTAGAGGGCGTACAGCTGGCTGCTCCAGGTGATTTCGCCGGTGGCCGCGTTCTCCTCGAACCCGCCGACGCGTCCGAGGCGCTGGGCGTGTTGCAGCAGCGCCGCCAGCCGAGCCGTCTCGTCCTCCATACGCCACACCACGAGCACGGCGTCACTATGACGGCTGATGCTGAGCGCGGCCGGGACGGTCAGCGGTACCTGGCCGACCAGTTCGGTCAGTGTCACCCGCTCGGCGCGGTAGGTCTCGCCGGTAGCGAAGACGTGCTCGATCCGCTCGAACAGCTGGCTCCCGCCCGCGGCCATCGGATACATCTCGAGCAGCAACGTGCCGTCGATCAGGCCGCGTGGGCGGCCGGCCGGGTCGATGAAGCAACCGTTGACGTGGTGGATCCGGAAGTCGGCGAGCGCGCCGTCGTCGCCGAGGTGAGGCAGCAGCACGAGGGCCGGGTCGAACAGGCTGTCGGCCAGCAGCACGAGGTCGGCGACGCCGGGCCGGTCCGGCGACTCCATGGTGGACAGGTCCGACTCCAGAGTGTGTGCGCACAGCTCTGCCAGCGCCTCCAGTTGCCGCTGTACGCGAGGTTGCTGCGGTTCGAGGGGCTGCGGCCAGCACACCTCCAGCACTCCGATCAGCTTGCCGCCGATGCCCGCGGGGATCGCTGCCCGGCCGCCGACACGGTCACCGATCGACGGTAGCCCCGAGGAGCGCAGGTCCTCGATCCACTGCGCTTGGCGTTGGACCAAGGCCTGGCGCGCCAGGGTCACCACTCCGGGTGGCACGTACCGCCATCGTTCGGCCTCGAGCAAGTCGATTCCGGCGAAACCCACCAGGGACAGCGATGCATCGGGGCCTGCGGACCAGATCGCCACTGCCGTGGCACCCAATGGCGCCACGGCATGCTCGAGGACCGATTGCGCGACGCGTTGCGTGTCGCCCGCCGCGAGCAACCCGCTCTCGGCGGTACGCAGTCGCACGGCTGCTGAGATCTTCTCCGGCGTTGCGGTGCGCAGCAGGAACTCGTCCGCCACCGCGGTGACTTTGTCTTGTGCGGCCTGGTTGACCAGATCGACAGCCACCTCCAACGAGGTGACACCCGCCTGCTCGGCCAGGGCGTCGAGCTGCCGGGCCGCCGCGGCGGGCCCACACCGTAGCCGTTCGACCAGCACGCCTTTCGCCATCTCGATCAGCGCCCGGCCGTCGGCGGTGGCCTGAGCATGCTGAATCTCCGTGCGCAACCGCTCCACAGTGGCCGCGAGGCGGGTGACGGCGGGCTCCGCAGCCCGGCCGGCGTTCGGTGTTGCGGCGGCGGAGGCGTCCGAGTCGGCCATCAGGCGCCCAGCCA
This sequence comes from Nocardia sp. NPDC057455, assembly GCF_042802775.1. Lineage (NCBI taxonomy): Bacteria > Bacillati > Actinomycetota > Actinomycetes > Mycobacteriales > Nocardiaceae > Nocardia > Nocardia sp. NPDC057455. The sequence continues at coordinate 88,080 of NZ_JBHVDM010000023.1, forward strand.
CTGGTGGATGCAGGCGAGCAACGCGTCGGCGTCGACCGGCTTGGTGACGTAGTCGTTGGCGCCGGACGCGAGGCTCTTCTCCCGGTCGCCCAGCATGGCCTTGGCCGTCACGGCGATGATCGGCAGATCGCGGTACTGCGGCATCTGGCGGATCTTCGCCGTCGCGGTGTAGCCGTCCATCTCGGGCATCATCACATCCATCAGGACCAGGTCCGTCTCCGAGTGCGCGAGGAGCATGTCGATACCCTCGCGTCCGTTCTCGGCGTGCAGCACGATGACGCCGTGCAGTTCGAGAATGCTGCTGAGCGCGAACAGATTACGGGCGTCGTCGTCGACGATCAGCACCGTGCGGCCGACGAGCTTCCCGTCCGGCCGCTGCGGCGCGGCGATCGATGTCTCTTCTCCGCGGACCAGGGGCAGTACGTCACCGGGCGCCTCGGCGGTAACGTGCAGGGCGATCCGCTCCCGCAGTTCGTCCAGACTGGACAGCAGCTCCAGCGGCCTGCGCACGGTGCGCTCCTGCAGCAGGCGCTCCTGCTCGGAGTCGAGTCGACGGTTGTTGTGGGCGAGTACCGGGACGGTGCTCATCGCCGGGTCGCCGTCCATCGTCTCCAGCAGCCGCAGCGCGGCGCTGTCGGGCATGTCCAGCTCGAGAACCACGCAGTGGAACACCTCGGTTGCCATCGCCGCCGCCGCTTCCTGCACTCCGATCGCCGTGACGAGCTGGACGGGACCGCGTGGGTCGTTGCTGTCGGCAAGATCGGCCACCGCGCTCTGCGCGACCAGTGACAGCAGGCCCTGCGGGCGTTCCTCCACGACCAGCAGTCTGCGGTGCTGCTGTGGCGTGGCGGGGACGGGCGTGTGTTCGGGGTGGCTGGCGGCCTGCTGCACGTCCTCCCGCTCGGGATGTGGCGTCTCCTGGAAATCCGGCCGGGCAACAGGAAGGTACAGGGTGAACGTGCTTCCCTTACCGGGCTTGCTCTCGGCGGTGATCGCGCCGCCGAGCAGATAGGCGATCTCCCGGCTGATCGACAGGCCCAGGCCGGTGCCACCGTATTTACGGCTGGTGGTGCCGTCGGCCTGCTGGAACGCGCCGAAGATCGTCTCCAGCTGGTTTTCGGTGATGCCGATGCCGGTGTCTATCACCCGGAAGGCGATGGCCGGGCCGTGCC
>NZ_JBHVDM010000024.1:0-85804 GCF_042802775.1 Nocardia sp. NPDC057455
GCAGCAGGACCGGGCGTCGGCGAGGAAGCTACTTGGCGTCGGCTTTCTTACCGGCACGCTTGCCGTAGCGTGCCTCGAAGCGAGCCACGCGGCCACCGGTGTCGAGGATCTTCTGCTTGCCGGTGTAGAACGGGTGGCACTGCGAGCAGACCTCGACGGTGATGTGTCCCGACTCCTTGGTGCTGCGAGTCTGGAAGGTGTTGCCGCAACCACAGACGACCGTGGTGTCGACATACGTCGGGTGAATTCCTGCCTTCATGGGTGTCCTCTCGATCGTGGTCGCCGGGTCGCCCGCGCGCGATCGCGCGAAGCGTGAACCGGAACCGACTAGGCGGGAGCTCTGCTCACCTGAGCAGACGCAACGACGGCTCAGTATGCCAGAACTGCCGTTACGCTCCCAAAACACCCCCGGCGGGTGGTTTGTTCCCGACCGGGGTGCATCCCCCCGTCGTTCGCGCCCCCGGAAGTCCGGGCACGCGAATCCGCGTCACCTCCGGGACCCTGAAGTCGGGTAGTCCGCTACTCAGGAATGTGAACAAATTCGTTCATAGAGTTGCGTCCTGGTGCACATCGGCGTGCCGAGACAGGAAGGAGACCCCGTGAACATCCGGATCGCTTCCGCGATTTTCGTTCTACTGACTTTCGCGGTCGCCGTCGGTTTGTCCGCACTCCCCGCCGGCACGCCCTACTCGGCGCCGGAGAACTCCGTGTACGTCCACCCCTCGGAATCCGCCGCCCCCGGCCCCGACATCGGACCCTGTGCGCTGATCCTCGGTTTCCTGATCGGTGGCGCGGCCACCGTCGGCCTCGTCTTCTTCACGCCCCCGACGCCGAAGAGGTCCCACTTCAGCGGGACCCCTTCGGCCGTTGCCATCGCGACAACTGATTTCGCGAGCACATGGATGACTCGCCGGGCACGCCCAGAACCGGACGCGGCACCTAGCGCAGGCGCTGAACGCCTACCGCGCGGCACCCGAGCACTACGGCCCGCGTACCCGCAGAACTCACTCGTCGAGCGCGCCGGGCGCGGTCTTGCTCACCTGCATCAAGAACTCGAGGTTGTTCTTGGACTTCTTCAGGCGGTCGATCAGCAGATCGATCGCCTGGTGCGAGTCCAGGCCGGACAGTACGCGGCGCAGCTTGTGCAGCACCGCCGCCTCGTCGGGGTTGAGCAGTAGCTCGTCCTTGCGGGTACCGGACGGGTTGACGTCCACCGCGGGGAACACTCGCCGCTCCGCGATCTTGCGGTCCAGCTTGAGTTCGGCGTTACCGGTGCCCTTGAACTCCTCGAAGATCACCGTGTCACCGGTCGATCCGGTCTCCACCATGGCGGTGGCGATGATCGTCAGCGAGCCGCCGTTCTCGATGTTGCGCGCCGCGCCGAGGAACCGCTTGGGCGGGTACAGCGCGGTGGAATCCACACCACCGGAGAGGATTCGGCCCGAGGCGGGCGAGGAGTTGTTGTACGCGCGCCCGAGCCGGGTGATCGAGTCGAGCAGCACGACGACGTCCTTGCCCATCTCCACCAAGCGCTTGGCGCGCTCGATGGCGAGTTCGGCGACCGAGGTGTGGTCTGACGGCGGACGGTCGAAGGTCGAGGAGATGACCTCGCCCCGCACCGAACGCTGCATGTCGGTGACCTCTTCTGGACGCTCGTCGACCAGCACCACCATGAGGTAGACCTCGGGGTTGTTGATCGCGATCGCGTTCGCGATGTCCTGCAGGATCGTGGTCTTACCCGCCTTCGGCGGCGACACGATCAGGGCACGCTGCCCCTTGCCGATCGGCATGATCAGGTCGATCACGCGGGTGGTCAGCTTGTTCGGCTGGGTCTCCAGCCGTAGGCGCTGGTTCGGGTACAGCGGGGTGAGCTTGCCGAACTCGGGACGGCGCCTGGCCGCCTCGACGTCGCCGCCGTTGACCGTGTCCAGCCGCACCAGCGGATCGAACTTCTGGCGCTGGTTGGACTGTTCGCCGTCGCGCGGAGCGCGCACCGCGCCGGTGATCGCGTCACCACGGCGCAGGCCGTTCTTGCGAACCAGGTTCATCGACACGTAGACGTCGTTCGGCCCGGCGAGATAACCCGATGTGCGGACGAAGGCGTAGTTGTCCAGCACGTCGAGGATGCCCGCGACCGGCTGGAGGACGTCGTCCTCGCGGATCTCCAGCTCACGGGCCTCGCCGCCGCCGCCGGTCTCGCGGTCACGCCCACGACGACGCTCACGGAAGCGGCGTCCGCGCCGTCCGCGACCGCCTTCCTCGTCGTCACCGCCGCGGCCGCCCGCGCTGCCGTTCTGGTTCTGGCCGCGCTCGCCCTGGCCACGGTCGCTCTGACGCTCACCCTGGCCACGGTCCCGGTCACTCTGACGCTCGCCACGGTCGCTCTGACGCTCACCCTGGCCACGGTCGCTCTGACCACGCTCGCGGCGACGCTCGCCACCCTGCTCGGCGTCCTGCTTCGATTCGTCGGCACGCGTCTCGGCAGGCGCGGTCTCGGCCGCGGAACGCGCCTGGTCACGGCCGCGGCGCTGCCGGCCCCGGCCACGCTGGCCGCTCTCCCGGCCGGACTCCTCGGTGCTCTCGGTCGCCGGAGACGACGCCGACTCGGCCGCGTTCGTGGCGGCGGGCGCGGAATCGGCGGGGGCTGTCTTCGCCGGGGCGGGAGCCTCGGTGGGCGCGGACGAAGCCGCGGGCGTCACGTCGAGGGTCGCCTGCTCGGCCTTGGCCGGCGCCGCCGAAGCGGCGGTCTTGGCGGGGGCATCGGCTTTCGCGGGGGTGTCGGCCTTGGCGGTTACCGCGGACTTGGCCTCGCTCTTGGCGGGCTTCTCCGCCTTCGCTGCCGCCCTTCCGGCGGCCTGATTCTCCTTGATGGCGGCGATCAGATCGCCCTTGCGCATGCCGGAGGTGCCTCGGATACCGAGCTCCCCCGCAAGCGCGCGCAACTGCGGCAACAACATTCCAGTCAGCCCCGATCGTGCGACGTCGGTGTGTTCGCTCATCTTCGAAATCTGTCCGGATTCACTTTCGCGGTCGCCCGTCGGGTTCGATTCCACGCCGGGTGTCGCGAGCAGGTCCGTATCTGTCACGGAAATCCTTTCCTTCCCTCGATCGCCGTGTGCTGTTTCGAGGGTTCGTCCCGCAGCCCGGGCATTCTGCCGGACTGGGATGCGTCCGTCCGGGCGCTGTGTGCCGTATCACCTGCTCCGCCGGACCGGCGGCTTCTCCACCATTGGTGAAAGGTGGGGAGAGATCATTCCAGTTGCGCAGCTACGCAGCACCCCCATGGCCTGGAGGCTCGAGCCTGGAGCCTGCTGGAGCGATTGCCCTGATGAAGCACCGGCGTCTGATGCGCACGATGTACGGACTTGCCCAGGATAGCTGTCTATTGCGAATCTCGGCAAGACAGACTCGCCGTCAGTCGATCAGGACACCTTCGGCGATTCCCGGCTCCACCACGCGCAGGCCGTCGGCCGCCGCCAGTTCGCGCAGTTCCGCTGGAAATTCGCTGGTGCCCAGGGCCAGGATGGTCGGTCCCGCCCCCGAGACGGTGGCCGCGATCCCCGCCGTGCGCAAGCGGGTGATCCAGGCGGTGGTCAGCGGTAGCGCGGGAGCACGCTGGGCTTGGTGCAGACGGTCGGCGGTAGCCGGCATCAGCAGGTCGGGACGCTGGGTGAGCGCCACCACGGCCAGCGCGGCGCGGCTGACGTTGAAGGCGGCGTCACCGTGCGCCACGACGTCGGGCAGCAGACCGCGAGTGTGCGCGGTGGACGAGCGCTCCTCGGGGATCAGCACGACCGGACGCAGCGCGGGATGCGCCTCGAGCCGCACCGCGCGGTAGGCGCGAGCGTGGTATTCGGTGCCCGGAGCCTCGTCGGCGGGGCGCTCGCTCTCGGTCCACGAGACCACGATCCCGCCGAGCACACTGGCCGCCGCGTTGTCCGGATGACCCTCGAATTCCGCGGCCAGCTGAACCATTCGGTCGGCCGACGTGGCCAGCGCCGGGTCCAGCTTCGCGGCCAGGGCGCACCCGGCGGCGAGTCCGCCGACCACCGCCGAGGCGGAGGAGCCGAGCCCGCGCGAATGCGGAATCACGTTACGGCACACCACATCGAGGCCGTCGGCCCACACACCGGCCGACTCCAGGCCGCGCTCGATCGCGCGCACCACGAGATGCGAAGGGCCCCAAGGGACATCGTCGGCGCCCTCGCCCTCGACCCGGATGGTGAGCCCGGAATCGGTGGTACGCACTTGGATCTCGTCGTAGATCCCCAATGCCATACCGAGCGAGTCGAACCCGGGACCGAGGTTCGCGGTGGACGCGGGTACCCGCGCGGTCACGGTCAGACCGGCGGGCAGCGTCGAGCTCATGAGCTGGCTCTCGCGCGAATTCAACTCAGGCCAGCTCTAGTTCGGCGGCGACCGCGACCGGGTCGACCGCGACCGGCTGCACCTGCGGCAGGCCCAACAGCGCGGTGTCGGGATCCTTCAGGCCGTTGCCGGTCACGGTGCACACCACGGTGAGACCGGAATCCAGCCAGCCCTCCTTGCGGGCGGCGAGCACACCGGCCACGCTGGCGGCCGACGCGGGCTCGACGAACACGCCCTCGGTAGCCGCCACGAGGCGGTACGCGTCCAAGATCTCCTCGTCGGTGGCGGCACGGAACGCGCCACCGGACTGCTCCTTGGCCTCGACGGCGCCGTTCCAGGAGGCGGGCGCGCCGATCCGGATCGCGGTCGCGATCGTCTCGGGGTCCTTCACCGGGGCGCCGTTGACCAGCGGGGCAGCGCCCGCGGCCTGCACGCCGAGCATGCGCGGCAGCCCGCCGGTGACGCCGTCGGCGTAGTACTCCCGGTAGCCGCGCCAGTAGGCGGTGATGTTGCCCGCGTTACCGACGGGAAGGGCGTGCACGTCGGGCGCCTTGCCGAGTACGTCGCAGATCTCGAAGGCCGCGGTCTTCTGGCCCTCGATGCGCGCCGGGTTCACCGAGTTCACCAGGCCGATGCTGGGGAAATCGGCGGTGACCTTGCGGGCGAGTTCGAGGCAGTCGTCGAAGTTGCCCCGCACCTGGATGATCTTGGCGCCGAGCATGACGGCCTGGGCCAGCTTGCCCATCGCGATCTTGCCCTGCGGGATCAGCACCGCGCAGCTCATGCCGGCGCGGGTGGCGTACGCTGCGGCGGATGCCGAGGTGTTGCCCGTGGACGCGCACAGCACCGCTTGCTGGCCGCGGTACTTGGCGTCGGTCATCGCCATCGTCATGCCGCGGTCCTTGAACGAACCGGTCGGGTTCAGGCCCTCGACCTTGAGGTATACCTCGCACCCGGTCACCTCGGACAGGTGCGGCGCGGGCACCAGGGGCGTACCGCCCTCGTACAGCGTGACCGGCTCCCAGTCGGCCGCGCCCGCGAGCCGGTCGCGGTAGGCCGCGATCAGGCCCGGCCAGCGGGAGTGCACTCCCGCCTGTGGCGCGACGCCGGTCGTATGCCCGCCCGTCTCCCGGCCGCCGCCCCTCATGGAGTCGCTGCGCGACGCTGTGGTCATTCTTCGGTGCCTTCCAATCTCAGAACGCTGGTCACGGATGTGACGGATGTCATTTCCGCCAGGGCGGCCACGGTGTCCGCGAGCGCCGACTCCACTGCGTGGTGGGTCACCACGACGAGGCGCGCACCCGAGCCGTGCCCTTCTTGACGGACGGTCGAGATGCTCACCCCGTGCTGGGCGAATTCGCCCGCCACCGCGGCCAGGACCCCAGGGCGGTCCTCGACCTGCAGGTTCACGTGATAGCGGGTGGGCGTATCGCCGATCGGCGCGATCGGTAGCTCAGCATAAACCGATTCGCCGGGAGCGCGACCCCCGTAGAACTTGTTCCGTGCCGCCATCACCAGATCGCCGAGGACGGCGGAGGCGGTCGGGGCGCCGCCGGCGCCCTGCCCGTAGAACATCAGCCGCCCGGCGTTCTCCGCCTCGACGACGACCGCGTTGAAGGCTCCGGTCACCGCGGCAAGCGGGTGCTTGCGCGGGATGAGCGCGGGGTAGACGCGCACCGAGACGCGCTCTTTGCCGCCCTCCTCCGGTCCCGGTTCGTCGGGGCCCGCGTCCACCCGCTCGCAGATGGCCAGCAGTTTGACCGTGCAGTCGAGCGCCGAGGCGGTCTCCAGATCCTCGGCGGAGATCCGCGAGATCCCCTCGCGATACACGTCGGCGGCGGTGACCCGGGTGTGGAAGGCCAGCGAGGCGAGGATCGCGGCCTTGGCCGCGGCGTCATAGCCCTCCACGTCGGCGGTCGGGTCGGCTTCCGCGTAGCCCAGCCGGGTGGCCTCGGCCAGCGTCTCGGAGTAGTCGGCGCCGGTCTCGTCCATCGCGGAGAGGATGAAGTTCGTGGTGCCGTTGACGATGCCGACGACCCGGTTCACCCGGTCGCCCGCCAGCGACTGGATCAGCGGCCGCACCACGGGGATGGCACCCGCGACGGCGGCCTCGAAGTACAGGTCGGCGCGGCTACGCTCGGCAGCGGCGGCGAGCTCGCCGGTGTAGTCGGCCAGCAGCGCCTTGTTCGCGGTCACCACGGATTTGCCCGCGTTCAGCGCGGCCAGAATCAACCGGCGCGGCGGATCGATGCCGCCGATCACCTCCACCACCAGGTCGACGTCGTCGCGGGCGACCAGTGCGTCGGCGTCGGTGGTCAACAGGCCCGCGGGAAGACCGCGGTCGGTGTCGAGGTTGCGTACCGCCACACCGCGTAGCACCACGGGGGCGCCGACGCGGGAACGCAAATCCTCGGCGTGCTCGCGCAGGATGCGCACGACCTCGGTGCCGACATTGCCCATGCCCAGGACCGCGACGCCGATCGGGCGATCGGTCCCCCACGCACCCTTGTTCGCGTTCGCCGTCACGCTTCCACCTCCAAGCTGAGCAGGTCCGCCACCGTCTCCCGGCGCAGGATCAGGCGCGGCTGTCCGTCCCGCACCGCGACGACCGCGGGACGGGTCAACTGGTTGTACCGGCTGGACATCGAGTAGCAGTACGCGCCGGTGGCGGCGACGGCGACCAGGTCGCCCGGGCCGACATCGGCGGGCATCCAGGTGTCCCGGATGACGATATCGCCGCTCTCACAATGCTTTCCGACAACGCGCGCGACCACCGGGCCGGCCTGTGACGACCGCGAGACCAGGCGGCAGTCGTAGTCGGCCTGGTACAGCGCGGGCCGGATGTTGTCGCTCATGCCGCCGTCGACGCTCACATAGCGGCGGCGCAGACCACCGTCCAGCGAGACGTCCTTGATGGTGCCCACCTCGTAGAGCGTCACCGTGCCGGGCCCCGCGATGGCGCGGCCGGGCTCCACCGCGATCACCGGCGTGGGCAGGCCCGCGCGTTCGGCTTCCGCGGCGACCAGTTCGCGCAGGTTCGCGGCGAACCGGTCCAGTGGCGGCGGGTCGTCCGACGGCAGATACGAGATTCCCAGACCGCCACCGAGATCCAGCGTCGCGATCTGCGCGGTGCGCTCGACACCGAATTTGTCGATGGCCTCGCGGAGCAGGCCGAGCATGCGCCGCGCGGCGATCTCGAAGCCGTCGATTTCGAAGATCTGCGAGCCGATGTGGCTGTGCAGGCCGACCAGGCGCAGGTTGTCGGCGTCGAAGACGCGCGCGAGCGCCTCCATCGCGTCGCCGCCCGCGATCGAGAAGCCGAACTTCTGATCCTCGTGCGCGGTCGAGATGTATTCGTGGGTATGGGCTTCCACCCCGACGGTCACCCGGACCAGCACGTCCTGCACCACGCCCGCGCGGACCGCGACGGCTTCCAGGCGCTCGATCTCGATGAGCGAGTCGACCACGACGTGACCGACGCCCGCGGATACCGCGGCTTCCAGCTCCGCCACGGATTTGTTGTTGCCGTGCAACGCGATTCGCTCGGCGGGGAAGCCCGCGTGCAACGCGATGGCGAGTTCACCGCCGGAGCAGACGTCCAGCGCGAGGCCCTCGTCCCGGATCCAGCGGGCGACCTCGCCACACAGGAACGCTTTGGACGCGTAGTGGACTCGGGCGTTCGCCCCGAAGGCGTGGACCATGTCGCGGCAGCGGGAACGGAAGTCGTCCTCGTCGACCACGAACAGCGGGGTGCCGAACCGCTCGGCCAGCTCGTACACCGGCACGCCCGCCAGATGGACGATGCCGGCCTCGTCGCGGGTGGCGTTGCGGGGCCACACGTTGGCGGGCAGGTCGATCATCTGCGTCGGATCACTCGGACGCTCCGGCAGGTTCGGCGCGTGCGGAATCTCGGCATGCCGGGGACCGGCGGGATGCGCGCTCATAATTCCGCCTCGCTGCACTCGCTCACTGAGCCTTCCTTCCTCGCTGTGGTCGACCGGCCGGTCACATGCGCTCCGGTGCGCCGACGCCGAGCAGGCCCAAGCCGTTGGCGAGGACCTGGCGGGTCGCGTTGACCAGAGCGAGCCGGGCCGCGTTCGTCGGGGAGACGGGGTCGTCGCCCAGCGGCAGGACGCGCAGGTTCTTGTTGGTCTGGAAACGGTGGTACGCGCCGGCCAGCTCCTCCAGGTAGCGGGCCACCCGGTGCGGTTCGCGCAGGCTCGCCGCACCGGCCACCACGCGCGGGTACTCGCCGAGGGTGCGGATCAGCTCGCCTTCCTCCTCCGCCGACAGCGACGCGAGGTCGGGGGTAACGGAGTCGTAGTCGAACGCGGCGGCGTTGCGGGCTATGGACGCGGTCCGCGCGTGCGCGTATTGCACGTAATAGACCGGATTCTCATTGCTCTGGCTGGCCCATAGGTTCAGGTCGATGTCGATGCTCGAGTTCACCGAGGAGCGCACCAGCGAGTACCGCGCCGCGTCCACGCCGATCGCCTCGACCAAGTCGTCGAGCGTCACCACGGTGCCCGCCCGCTTGCTCATCTTCACCGCGACACCGTCGCGCAGCAGGTTCACCATCTGCCCGATCAGCACCTCGACGGTCGCCGGATCGTCGCCGAACGCGGCCGCGGCGGCCTTCAACCTGCCGATGTAACCGTGGTGGTCGGCGCCGAGCATGTAGATGCACAGGTCGAAGCCACGCGACCGCTTGTCCTGGAAGTAGGCGATGTCGCCCGCGATGTAGGCGGCTTTGCCGTCGCTCTTGAGGACCACCCGGTCCTGGTCGTCACCGTATTCCGAGCTGGCGATCCACCAGGCGCCGTCCTTCTCGTACAGGTCGCCGGAGTTCTTCAACCGCTCCACGGCCTGCTCGACCGCGCCGGAGGCGAACAGCGAGCTCTCGTTGAAGTAGACGTCGAAGTCGGTGCCGAACTCGTGCAGTGACTGGCGGATGTGCGCGAACATCAGCTCGACGCCCTCGGCCCGGAACACCTCGAGGCGCTCGGCCTCCGGCTTGCTCAGCACGTCCGGGTGGGCGGCCAGGATCTTGTCGGCGATATCGCCGATGTAGGCGCCCGCGTACCCGTTCTCCGGGGTCGGCGCGCCGGTGGCGGCCGCGACCAGCGAGGCGGCGAACCGATCGATCTGCGCGCCGTTGTCGTTGAAGTAGTACTCGCGCACCACGTCGGCGCCTTGCGCGGCCAGGATGCGGCCCAGCGCGTCGCCGACCGAAGCCCACCGGGTTCCACCCAGATGCACGGGACCGGTCGGGTTGGCCGAGACGAACTCGAGGTTGATCCGGGTCCCCGTCAGCGTCTCGGCGGTGCCGTACGCGGCGCCCGCGGCGAGTATCCGCTCGATGATCGCGCCCTGCGCGGAGGCCGCGAGGCGGATGTTCAGGAACCCGGGCCCGGCGACCTCGGCGGCGGCGACGCCGTCGGCGGCGGCCAGTGCGTCGGCCAGCCAGGTGGCCAGGTCACGGGGCTTGGTTCCGGCGCGCTTGGCCACCTGCATCGCGACATTCGTGGCATAGTCGCCGTGTTCGGGGTTGCGGGGGCGTTCCACGGTGACCTCGTCGGGCAGGACCGCAGGGTCCAGTCCACGTTCGACAAGCACCTTCGCCGCTGTCGAGCGAAGGAGATCTGCAAGGTCAGCTGGAGTCACGAGTCTCTATCCTATGGTCTTGGCGGGTGTACACCTCGGGGTGGGCACTGCGCAGCCAGCGGATCCATCAACGTCGAAAGAGCACACTGAGCGATGCCTAGCAGTCCCAGCGCCAAATCGGCCAAGGCCGCCAAGGCCGCGGCGAAGTTGTCCGATCCCCGCAAGCGGGGCAAAGGAGGACAGCTTCCGAAGAAGAACCGGCAGATCCCCTGGCCGGCCATCGGCGCGGCCGTAGTAATCATCGCATTGATCGGCGCGCTGGCTTACAACCTGGTCCCCAAGTACCGGGAAAAGGCCGACCTGGACAAGTACACGCCGAGCGCGCAGAAGAAGGACCCGTCCGACGGGATCGCGGGTGTGGTGAAGAAGGAGTACCCCGCGGGTCTGCACATCGGCTCCGGCCAGCGCGTGGCCTACGACCAGGCGCCGCCGTTCGGCGGCCCGCACGACCAGTCCTGGGCGACCTGCACCGGCGTGGTCTACAGCAAGCCGATCCGGGTGGAGAACGCGGTGCACTCCCTCGAGCACGGCGCGGTGTGGATCGCCTACAACCCGGACAAGGTGAACGCCGACGGCATCGCGACGTTGAAAGCGAAGGTCGAGGGCAAGCCGTACACGATGATGTCGCCCTATCCCGGCCTCGATTCCGCCGTCTCGCTGCAATCCTGGGGTCATCAGTTGAAGCTGGACAGCCCGGAGGACAAGCGCGTCGGCCAGTTCATCACCGCGCTGCGGCTGAACAACTACACCTACCCCGAAGTGGGCGCGGACTGCTCGACCATCGTCTTCGACACCGACAACCCGCCGCCGTTCGACCCGACGCCGCCCGGCCCCGATGCGGTGCCGATGGATGGCAAGGGCTTGCAGCCGGACCAGTCCGAGCTCGGTGGCGCACCCGGCGGCCTGCCTGGTGTGCCCGGCGTTCCCGGTCTTCCCGGCCTGCCCGGCATGCCCGGCGCTCCGGTGCCCGCGCAGCCCGCCCAGCCCGCACCCCGCGCGGGGCAGTAGTGGCCGGCGATCGGGAAGAGGCCGACTCCGGGGCGCGCGGAGTATCCGGGTCCGGCGGTGCCCGAGCCGACGGATCCGACGATTCCGGGAGTCGCGAGGTCGCCGGATCCAGCGGTCGCAAAGCCACGCGGCCCGGCACTCGCAAAGCACGCGGGCCCGGCAACCCCGAAGGCACCGGGCCCGATGAGCGGGCAGCATCCAGCGAGCCCGGCACTCGCGAAGCCACCGAATCCAGCGGTCGCGAAGCCACACCGCCCAGCAGTCGCAAAGCACGCGGGTCCGGCAACCCCGAAGGCACCGAATTCGACGATCGCGCAATACCCGCCGGGTCCGGCGTCGGCGATGGCGCCGGATCTGGCGGTCGTGCAGCTGCTGTGTCGGGCGGTGGCGAAACCACGGGGTCCGACGATCGCCCGGCACCCGACGGGTCCGGCACCGCTGACGTCATCGGGTCGGGCGGTCGCGAAGCATCCGGGTCCGGCAATCGAGAACCGGCCGCAACCGACCGGGAAGCGCACATCTCGGCCGACAGTCGGGAGACACCCGGAACCGACAGGCGCGAAGCACCTGCCGGAACCGGCGATCACCAGGCACCGGCCGGGACCGGCATCGGTAAACAATTCCGCCGCCAGCGCACCGCGCTGCTGACCCTCGGCATCATCGGGGCCATCCTCATCGGGTTCGCGATCGGCGTGCTGGCCCGGATTCCGCTGGACAGGTCCCCGGAGCCGGATCCGGGCCCGGTCGACATCGGTTTCGGCCAGGACATGTCGGCGCATCATGCCCAAGCGGTCGAAATGGCGGGCGTGGTGCTGGTTCGTTCCACCGACACCGAGGTACGCCGTCTGGCCTACGACATCCTCACCACCCAGCAGAACCAGATCGGGCGCATGCAGGGCTGGTTGCAATTGTGGGGCGAGCCCGCGCAGGGCGTGGACGGGTTCATGGGCTGGATGGCCGAGCCGATGGGCGGCCACGACCATTCCGGGGCCGACATGCCGCACCATTCCGGCCCGGTGTCCGCCATGCCCGGTATGGCCACGCCCGCGGAACTCGCCGCGCTGCGCCAGGCCACCACCCCCACCCTGGACACCAAATTCCTGCAACTCATGCTGCGCCACCACCAAGGCGGGCTGTCGATGATCGACTACGCCGCCCAGCACGCCGCCACCACAGCGGTGCGCGCCCTCGCCGAAACCATGGCCACAACCCAGCGCGGCGAATCCGACCTGATGACCACCATGCTCACCGCCCGAGGCGCCGCCCCGCTCCCCTGACTCGAAACCCCGCCGCCGTCCGCGCTTTTTGTTGGACGGCCCCCGATACGATAGGCTGACCCAGCCCGATCGGACCGCCTCCCCGGCCCCGACCGAGTCCTATCCCGCCCTCGTAGCTCAGGGGATAGAGCGTCTGCCTCCGGAGCAGAAGGCCGCAGGTTCGAATCCTGCCGAGGGCACCACAGGCCGCCTGCCAGAACACTGGTAGGCGGCCTTTTCTGTGCCGATCGCACGGGTGACTGCGTAGCCGGAGTCAGTCCAATAGGCGGTGACAGACGCTCGCGTCCGCGCCACGACCGTATGCCCGTTCGAAGTCCGCATAGTCCGGATCTATCTTGTCGTTCAGGTAGTACGGGACAAGCGCCGCCTCGACGCTGTTGCACACCCATGTCTCACCCGATCCGCTGTTTCGCAGCTGGAAGGTGATCCAGTGGTGGCCGGTCAGTGGAGCGCCCGCCGAGGCCGTGCATTCGCGACCTTTGACGGAGCCGAAGTGCGGTAAGTCGATCGTGTAGCCGCAGGTGTAGGTCGGCAGAACTTGCGCCTCTGCGGCGGGGGCCGTCACCAGACCGGCGGTAGCGGCCAGCAGGAGTATCGGCAGCCCGAGTCGGACCGTGCGGGTTGTACTCATCGCGGTTCCTGTTCGAAATAGAAATCAATACTTCTCGGCACTCATGAACAGCTGTCTCGCGCGCGGCGCGCGGTCAGATCGGGCGGCAATTGCTCGCGTCCACCCCGGCGTTGAGCACCGCCTCCGCCTCGGAAGCTCCCATTCCCGGATGGATCGGCTTGCCGAGGTGCGGGAATGCGCCACCACACTCCCATTTCTCACCGGTGACGCTGTTCTCCATCCTGACCGGATAGAAATAGTTACCGTCCAGCGGAGCGCCCGGTGACGCGACGCACCTGCGCGCTCGCATCGAGCTGAATATCACGACGTAGTTGGTGATGGGCGTGTGCTTGCAGGTGTAGGTCGGCAGCGGGGGCTGCGCCACGGCAGTGGGAGCCGTCGCCAGACCAGCAGTAGCGGCCAGCACGAGCACGGGAAGCCCCAGGAGGGCCAGACGGGTTGTGATCATCAAGGCTCCTACGCGAGAACGAAATCACTGTCCCGCGACCCTCACCGAACGGCCTAAAGGAATCCTTAACGACTGGTAAGCACGGACGGCCGACCGGGCGCGGCTTCCGCGCGGACCCTTCCGGCCGGAGTGTCCAGACCTGCCCACTCGGGGATCGGCTACCTCAATCGACCGCAGAGTGCCGTCGCACTGATCGCGACGTCGCCGCGCTGCGGGATCTACCGCAAGTCGAGGGGCCCTTCGGCGAAGTTGCGGCAGTCCTATGCTCGGTCGAACCCGCCACGGACCACGCCGGTGGTGAAAGCGTCCCACTCGCCGGGCGTGAAAATCAACGCCGGACCGGTCGGGTTCTTCGAGTCACGGACGCCGACCGCGCCTCCGGCCAGGTGTGCGACCTCGACACAGTCGGCTCCACCACCGCTGTGGCTCGATTTGAACCACCGGGCGCCGGTTAGGTCAACGGTCACGGTCGAACTCCCTTGCTATCTCTCGCAGTAGGTCTCTGCTCAGGCGGCTGTCCAAGCTCGACTGTTGGAGAACGGCGAACGCCTGGCGGAACCGCAGCACATCTGTCCGTCCTTCAAGGTACGTGCTACCGGTGTAGCTCTCGCAGTAGATGACTGGCGGCTCAGTGAACCGGCCTCGGACGTCGGGCGCGAAGTCCAGAATGGTGAAGGGCGGAAGAGGCATCCCTACGGGAATTCCGGCATGAAAGGGCAGTATTCGAAGTTCGATGTTGGCGAGAGTGCCGACGTCGGCAAGATGCCGCAGTTGCGGACTCATCACATTCCGGTCGCCGACGATAGTTCGCAATACCGCCTCCTGGAGCACGAACAGCGCCTTCGTCGGCCGGCGCGAACGAGTGAGGATGTGTTGGCGTTGGACCCGAAGTTGCACACGCCGCTCCAGTTCCTCATCGCTGTCCTCGGCAAAGTATCGCCGGTCGATGGCGCGCGCGTAATCGGGTGTTTGCAGCAGGCCTGGTATCAGCAAAGGCTGGAATATAGCCAATTCCTCTGCGGCAGCCTCCAACCCGACATACAGGTTGAACCACGCCGGAATCAAGTCTCCGTATGCGTGCCACCACGACTTCGCCGGAGTCTGCTCGGCCAGCCCTCTGGCGACAGCTGTGTTCTCCTCACTCAATCCATAGATCTCGCACAGCCCTGAAACGTCACGGACCCTGACCTTTTCGGTCAATCCGCGCTCCAGGCGGCTCAGGGTCGATTTGTTCCACTCCATGAGGGACGCGGCCCGTTCCAGGGTGAAACCCGATCCCTCCCGAGCCTCTTTCAGATACCTGCCGAGCTGTCGGCGGGGCAGTGTGCTGCCCGTTTCCTCCGCGCGGTCGTCTGCCATGCACGTCTCCCCTGCCGTTGCATTCCGCGATCTCTGTTTGTTGCGGTCCGCGCCGATCGTAGGCGGCGTCACACAACCCGAGCTGGTGATTTGCGCGAGTTTGCCCACGTAATGTGTTGCGCTGCCGCGAGACCGACGCCCGGCCCATCCTTTGCCGCATGCCACCGGACATCCGACTCAGCAGAACTCAGGCCGACGTGCTGGCGGCGCTCGAGCCGGGCGGAATCCTGTCCGTCGATGCGCTGGCGAAGACGGTGAACCTGACCGGACGGCAGGTGCGCCGCACGTTGCCGCCGCTCGAGTCGGCGGGGCTGATCGTGCACGCCGGACTGGTCAGCCGTCCCGGATACCAGATCACCGCCGGCGGCAGGCGGGCGCTCTCCGCCCACGGCGGGATCGACACCACGCGAGCGAGGCTGGATGTTGCGCCGCACGACATCTGGTGACCACACCGTCCTCTGGCAGATCGTCCGAGGGGCACGGATCGCGATCGAATCACTGATCGACCACGCGGCAACGACCCCGGCCTACCGGATGAGAATGGACGGCTCGATCGTCGATATCCCGAACGGCCACCCCGGCGTGATCTTCTTCGGCGAGGGCGGCCACCGCCCCGACCTCGCCCAGGTCCGCGAGTGGTTCCCCGAACGCTTTCACCTCTGGGACGCGGTCAAATCCGACTACTGGAACGCCGTAGCCCCGCGTCGATAACGCGAGTGGCACACCACGGAGAGGTCTACTCGACGTTTGCCGCGGCCGTGTGCCACTCGCCGACTCACCCGATGGGCGGCGGGTGGATGGATAGGCCGACGAGGTGCCTACGATGGCACCGTGTGACGGCTGTCCGGATGGCGGCGTGGGGACTATCCGATGTCGGGGCATCTGCCTATTCGGAGGAGCGTGAACAGTATTGGCTGACACTGGGTTCCGGCGCGGGTGGGCGCTGCGCTGGACCGTGGCGGGGGTTTCGGTGGCGGTCGCTGTGGTCGGAATCGTCTTGCTGATCGAGATCACCGGAAGTCGGCCGCCGTTCGATCCGGACGCGGTGCCGGGCAGTCAAGTGGTCTGGGTGACGGCGCCCGCGGGGGCCGATCGGGGGACGTTGGAATTGTGGCAGCGGAAGCGGTTTCGGCGGTGGGAGCGGACTTTGGCGGTGCCCGCCTGGGTGGGCAAGGCGGGTATTTCGCGGGAGGCGAGGGAAGGGGCTGCGTTTACGCCGGAGGGCACGTTCGCGTTGACCGAGGGCTTCGGCCGGTTACCTCACGCGGGCGCGAAGCTTCCCTACCTGTCGGTGGACCCGTCGAATACCTGGTGGTGGGTGTCCGACACGGAGAGCCCGCTGTACAACCAGAAATATCGATGCGCCGAGAGTGAGTGCCCGTTCGACACCACCCTCAGCGAGAATCTCGGGCGCACCGACCCGCAGTACAACTACGCGCTGGTCATCGACTACAACCGCTTTCCGGTCGTGCCGAAGCGCGGCTCGGCTTTCTTCGTTCACGTCGAGGCCGGCAGGCCGACCGCCGGTTGCGTCGCGGTCGGCGACGACGTGATGCGCACGTTGCTGGCCACCCTCGAGCCCGCGAGGAAGCCGGTGATCGGCATGTACGCGATCTGAATCGCCCGGCAGCGCCCAACCCGGCGGCGGGTCCCGGTCTCGGCCGAACGCGACGACGCTCGCACTCGCGCTGGACGATCACCCGAGCGGTTGCCGAACCGCACGCGGATGGCCGACAGCCGCGGCACGGCACGCGAACGAGGTGTTCTCGAATGCCGCCGTCATACGGAAGAAGGGCCCCGAAAGCCGGGGCCCTTCTCGAATGGATGGGTGTCGCCTGCGATCAGCGGGTCACGGCAAGGGCTCGGTGGGCTTGGCGGCGGACGTGAGGACGCCGGCGTCGGTGAGGTAGGTGAAGGCGGGGGCGGTCAGGCCGGGCTGGAGGAAGTAGAAGTGAGCTTTGGTGACGGTGCCGTTCTCGGTGGCGTCACAAAGGGCGTGCAGGGCGGTGGGGTCGACGGTGAGGGCGGTGAGCTTGCCCGCCTCGTAGTCCATCTCCACCCACTTCGCGTGGATGGCGGCGCTCATGACGCTGCCGGTGAAGCTCTCCCGGTCGGAAGCGGCGCTGAGGCTCAGTTCGAGGCCGTCGTCGAGGTCGGTCGGAGTGTGCTGCCAGCGGCCGAACTCCCACCAGCGCACGAAGCTGACAGGGCCGTCGACGCCGCCGGGCAGCTTCGCCGTCGGCTCCACCGAGCGCACCCAGGCGGGCGCCGCGGCAAGCGGATCGTAGGAGGTCCCGGCGACCTCGTTGTCCTCGTCCCGCCCGAATAGCAGCGCGCGGTCGCCGGGGTATCTGACCAGCGAGTACCAATTGCCCTCGCCGTCGTCGCTGATCAGCCGGCCGCCTTCCACGCCGGCCGTCTGCCCGATCTCCTGTCCGCTCGCTACCCGATCGGTGCGGGTGGCGGCGGTGATCACGTCCAAGACGGTCACGCGCGCCCACAGCACCTCGGGATGCGGCAACTGAAATCCCATGCCGGGCAACGTATCACCGGCCCCCTACCGCGACAACCGATCGGCAACCGGCCGGACAACCCGCTCGACGGGGGGTACACACCCCGGCAAACCGGAACGGATGGGGCGCTCACAGGGGTCTCACAAAATGCGCGAAGAGAAGGCAAATACACAGCTATGACGCCGGGCCTGGCACTGACGGACATCTCCGACAGGTGGACTCCGATCCGGACCGCTCGGAGCACCGGACATACGCACGAATGAAACCGAGTTCGACACGGCATGCCATCCGGCGGAAGTCTCCGCTCACGCGGACTCCGATCCGGACCATCCAGCGCACGAGGGATAACGCAGCGTAAATGACACCGAGCCGGGGGCAGGATTCCATCCGGCGGATATCGCCGATCAGGTGGACTCCGGCTCGGATCGCTCGGTGCGCCGGGGACGCAGCGCGTAGGCCGGGATCAGCTGGTCGCGCACGTGCAGGTCCGGGCGGCCGTCGGCGAACTGGATGCTGTAGGTCACCCGCCCCATCCAGTCTCCGTCGACGGTGGGAAACCAGTGGGTCAAGGTGCCGGGGCGCTCGCCGCGCATGACGACACCGGCGCCGTTCACATGCCGCGGGGTCCCTGGGTCGCGAACCAGAATCGCATCCAGCCGCACCCAAACCGGCCGCGGCGGGTAGGTCAGTGTCCGGTAGTAGTGGCCGGTCCTGTTCGGATAGACCAGCTCCGGTTCCGTGCCTTCGGTTCGCGGCGTTTCATCGCTTATCGAACCCATGTTCGAATGTTAGCCGGACATATGCGGCAAGCACCAGGCAACCCGGTCTCGAATCGGACGCCATGACGTCGGCCACACAGCGATGGCCGCAACTGTCGCCCGTGATCTAATATGATCGTTCTAGAACAATCACTTTAGAAGGAGTGGGAGATGTCCATGAAAAGCGAGGTCGTCAAGGGTTTCTACACCGCGACGCAGACGGGTGACGGACCGGCGATCCTGGCCCTGCTGCATCCGAAGTTCGAAGTGCGCACCGCACCGGGCATGCCATGCGGCGCGGGCGGCGCCTTTCACGGGCCACGAGCGGCCATGGCGCGAATCTGGGGTGCGGTGGCCCGGGACTTCGACACGGCACCGTACGACGAGACCTGGCAGGAGACCACGGACGGGACCGTCGTGGTGACAGGTCACTATCGCGGCGCGGCCCGCGCCACCGGCCGCGAGTACGAGGCCGAGTTCGTGCACCTGTGGCAGGTCGACGACGAAGGCCACATCACGCGACTGCACCAGTACACCGACACCGCGCGCTGGCACGCCGCATTGGCCGTCTGACGCTGCCGGAAACCGTTTGCCACAAGTCCCCCACCACCGCACGCCGACCTCTACCAGGACGACGCACATCCGGCGCAGGACTGGACGGATAGGCGCTGGGCCGAACCTCTCGCACTGGCTCGGGTCGTTACCGGCTGCGACGCAAGGCGCCGTTGTCTCAGCCGCCCGGAAACCATCGTCCCGTCCTCGATGCCCCCGCTCGTCGAAGCCGACCCTTGCCACAACCGGAAACCCTCGTCCCCGTCCTCGATACCCCGCTCGTCGAAGCCGACCCTTGCCACACGCCGGATGACCCGCCGACTTCGGCACGAGCCGCTGACGCGTCGGCCACCTCGATGTCGGCGGTCAGGCCGGGGGTGAGGTCGTCGTGGGCCTACACCAGTCGTCCGCGGGCAGCCTGCCAAGCGTTCGGCGGAGAAGGCGCCGGTGAGCACGCCGCGAGGTCCGACCCGTTTGGTTTCCGCTACCCCGGGCACGCCTTGGCGTAAAGATCCAGGTACCCGGGGGCAGACCGGAGGACGAGATGGCTTATCCGCCGGGCGGGCAACCGCCGGATGATCGACCGCCCCACCCGCAACAGCCGCCGCCTGGCTATCCACCACCCGAACCCGGACAGCCACCCACCGGCCCCGGCTATCCGCCACCCGGACCCGGACAGCCACCCACCGGCCCGGGCTATCCGCCACCTGGCTCCCCGACCTGGGGGTATCCGCCGCCGCCCCAGAAGAAGAGCCACACCGGCTTGATCGTCGGCTTGGTGGCGATAGTCGCGCTGGTGATCGCGGGCGCGGTGATCGCAGGAGTGTTCCTGACCTCACAAGGCAGAGGTCCGCTCGCCTCGGACGAGAAGCGGGTCGAACTCTCGATTCGCGACTTCTACGAGACCCTCGACACGCGCGGTTTCCGCGCGGCGGCCGAGCAGGCGTGTGCGCGCGAACGCGCCGCATTCGAGGCGATGACCGAGAGCGAGAAGAGCGAGTTCGACAGCACCTCGGTGTCGATCACCATCGATAGGATCGATGACGTCGTGGTCATCGGTGACACCGCGACCGCGAAGGTCACCGGCAAGCTCACCGTCGCGGTGCCCGGTGAGCAGCCCGACACCGAAACCAGCACGACCGAGCATCTGAAGAAAGAAGACGGCAAGTGGAAGGTCTGCTCCGCGGAGGGCACGCGCTGATCGCATGCACCCACGCATGAGTTGCTGCGGCCCGAACCGCAGAACCGTTCTCGGGGCACTCGGCCTCGCCGCACTCCTTCCCTTCACCGGTCGAACGAAAGCTCGGGCACTGCCGGATACGGCCGTCGCCACCGATCTCGAAGTGGTGACGATCACCGACACCTCGGTGATCCTCACCTGGACCACGCTCGCCCCCGACCCGGCCGGCCGGCTGCTGCCCGTCGACGCCGACACCCACGTCCGGATCGGGCCCGCCGACTCGGCGCGCGCGCCGGCGCCGGTCTTCAGCGACGACCACCCGACGCCGTTCCACTACGCCGAGATCGATGGACTCGAACCGGGGCGCGCCTACCGCTTCGAAGCCTGGTCGGCGGGCTTGCGCGCGACGCCCGCGCTATCGCTCACGACGTCCGATCCCGGCGCGCCCGAAGCGCGCGGCGAGTTCACCACCCTGGTCCCGCCGCCCGGTCGCAGGCTGCGCACCCTGGCTCTGGCCAACGATGTGCACTACGGCGAGCAGGTCAGCGGGCTGATCGTCGGCGACCTGCCGCCCGGCTTCCGGCAGGGCCCCGGCCTGGCGCCCTATCCCGAGACGATGCTGACCGCGGTGCTGGACGACCTGCGCCGTCCCGACCGCGGAGCCGAACTGCTGCTGCTCGCGGGCGACCTGACCGCCGAAGCCTCCGAGCACGACACCCGCACGGTGCGGGCCCGCCTCGATGCGTGGGGGACCCTCGGCCGCGACTACTTGGCGGTGCGCGGCAACCACGACCGGCCGCACGTAGGCGGCGAGTACGCCGGTTGCCCACCCGCGCCCGCCGACCACCGCGACTGCTGGGCCGATGTGTTCTCCGCACGACAGCGACTGGTCGAACACGAGGTAGGCGGTCTGCGGGTGCTCGGGTTGGATACCAGCCGACTCGACGGCGCGGGCGGGTCCATCGAGCGCCCGCAATTCGATCACCTCACCGAGCGTCTGCGCGCCGACCCGGACCGGCCGACCCTGCTGTTCGGCCACCACCCGGTCACGGCCGAGTCCGGACTGACCAACCTCGCCGGGCCGGGATTCGTGCTCGACGGACGCGACAGCGGCGAACTGCAAGCGCTCTACACCCGCTCCCCCGGTGTCTTCCTGCAGCACAGCGGCCACACCCACCGCAATCGCCGCACCAGGCCGGACGCGCCGTGCGCGGTGGAGTTCCTCGAGGTCGCCGCGGTCAAGGAGTATCCGGGCGGCTACAGCCTGCTGCGCCTCTACGAGGGCGGCTACATGGTCAACTTCTACAAAACGCGGACCGAGGAGGCGCGGCGCTGGAGCACGCTCACCCGCGGCGAGTACTTCGGACTGCTTCCGGACTACACGCTCGGCACCTGCGCCGACCGCAATCACGTTGTGCTGCGCGATTTCTCGGGGCTGCGCTAGCGGGTGTGCGAGTTCGCCACATCCGGGAACGTTTGCGCACGTCGGACGCGGTATCTTCCTTAGGTAAGCCTCAACATATGCACGAGGGACGCGGTCGGAAGGACGAGGATGAAGCCGGTCAGATGGAAGACGATTGCCGCTGGATTGGTCCTCGCGATGACGGCGCTCGGCGCCACGGCGTGCTCGAATTCCTCCGACGACGCGAACGGGATCACCGTCTACAACGCGCAGCACGAGTCGCTCACCAAAGAATGGGCCGACGCGTTCACCAAGGAAACCGGCATCGAGGTGACGTTGCGCCAGGGCGGTGATACGGCGCTGGGCAACCAACTGGTCGCCGAGGGCGCGGCGTCGCCCGCCGATGTCTTCCTCACCGAGAACTCGCCCGCAATGGCGCTGGTGGAGAACGCGGGGCTGTTCGCCGACGTGAACGCCGGCACGCTGGAACAGGTGCCCGCGCAATTCCGTCCGTCCACCGGCAAATGGACCGGCGTGGCGGCCCGCGCAACGGTATTCGTCTACAACAAGAACAAGGTCCAGCCCGGACAGCTGCCCGCCTCGCTGCTCGACTTGGCGCAACCGCAGTGGAAGGGGCGCTGGGGCGCCGGCGTTTCCGGCGCCGACTTCCAGGCCATCGTCGCGGCCCTGCTCGCGCTGAAGGGTGAGGACGCCACCCGCGCGTGGCTGAAGGGCATGAAGGAGAACGCGACGCCGTTCCCGAACAACGTCGCCACCATGAAGGCGGTCAACTCCGGCAGTCCGGATGGTGGCGTCATCTACCACTACTACTGGTACCGCGACCAGGCGAATACGAAGGAGAGCAGTGGCGACACCGCCCTGCATTACTTCAAGAACCAGGACCCGGGCGCTTTCGTCAGCGTCTCCGGCGGGGGCGTGCTGAAGTCGAGCAAGAAGCAGGAGGCGGCGCAGAAGTTCCTGGCGTTCATCGTCGGCAAGGCGGGCCAAGAGGTGCTGCGCGACGGCACGTCGCTGGAATACCCGGTCGCCGCCGGTGTGGCCGCGAACCCGGCGCTGCCGCCGCTGGCCGATCTCCAGGCCCCGGCGGTCGACCCGTCGAAGCTCGATTCGAAGAAGGTCACGCAGCTGATGACCGAAGCCGGTCTGCTGTAGCCGTGGCACTCCGGCACGTCGTCGCCGCGCCCCGGATCGGCAGGCCGGGGCCGGTGGTCACGGGCGTCGCGCTGCTGCTGGTGGCGGCGACGTTCGTGCCGCTCGGGTACATCGTTTCGACGGTCTTCTCCACCGGAATCGATCAGGCGGCGGAACTGGTGTTCCGGCCGAGAGTCGGTGAGTTACTGGCCAATACGGCCGCGCTGGTGGCGTGCACCGTGCCGATCTGCGTGGCGCTCGGTGTCGGGCTGGCCTGGGTGGTCGAACGCACCGACGTGCCGGGGAAGGCGTGGTGGGGGCCGGTTTTCGCGGCTCCGCTCGCGGTACCCGCCTTCGTCAACAGTTACGCCTGGGTCAGCGTCTTCCCGACCATGCACGGCCTGTGGGCGGGTGTGGTGATCTCCACGATGTCCTACTTCCCGCTGGTCTATCTGCCCGCCGCGGCCACGCTGCGCCGCCTGGATCCGGCGGTGGAGGAGTCGGCGCGGGCGCTGGGCTCGGGACCGGTCGCGGTGTTCGCGCGCATTGTGCTACCGCAGCTGCGCTTGGCCGTTCTCGGTGGCGGGCTGCTCATCGGGCTGCATCTGCTCGCCGAGTACGGCGCCTTCGTGATGGTCCGGTTCGACACGTTCACCACGGCCATCTTCGAGCAGTACCAGTCCAGTTTCGCCGGGCCGGCAGGCAGCATGCTGGCCGGTGTGCTCGTGCTGTGCTGCCTGGCGCTGCTCGGGGCCGAGGCGGGACTGCGCGGCCGGGCGCGTTACGCGCGGATCGGCAGCGGCGCCCCGCGCGCCGCGGCCCGGATCCGGTTGGGCGCGAGCACGTTACCGGTTCTGGCCGCGCTCGTCGCGGTGACGGCGGGTGCGCTGGGCGTGCCGTTGTGGACCATCGGGCGCTGGCTGCGCATCGGCGGAACGGCGGTATGGGATGTCACCGACATCGGCAACGCGCTCGGGCAGACGGTCGGCCTCGCGGCCGTCGCCGCGCTGCTGACCACCCTGTGCGCCTTCCCGGTCGCGTGGATCGCGGTGCGTTCCACCTCGACGTTCGCGCGGCTGGTCGAGGGCGCCAACTACGTCACCAGTTCGTTGCCCGGCATCGTGATCGCGCTGGCCATGGTGACCGTGACGATCCGGTGGGCGCCCGCGCTCTACCAGACGGCGGGCATGGTGATCGCCGCCTATCTCCTGCTGTTCCTGCCCCGGGCGCTGGTCAGCGTGCGGGCCGGACTCGCCCAGGTACCGGTGGGCCTGGAGGAGGCGTCCCGTTCGCTGGGGAAATCGGCGACCGCGACATTCTTCCTGGTCACGCTGCGTCTCGCGGCCCCTGCCGCGGCGGCCGCCGCCGCACTGGTGTTCGTCGCGGTGGCGACCGAGCTGACCGCGACGCTCTTGCTGGCGCCCAACGGAACTCGCACGCTGGCGATGCGGTTCTGGGGCCTGTCCGGCGAATTGGACTACGCCGCCGCCGCGCCGTACGCCCTGATCATGATCGTCGCCGCCGTGCCCGTGACGTACCTGCTGTTCACCAACTCGCGGAAGGCGGCCGGGATATGAGTCGCGTTGTCGTCGCCGATGTGTCGAAGACCTTCGGGCACACCCGCGTTCTCGGCGGGATCACCCTCGACGTGCCGAACCGCACCGCGACCGCCGTGGTCGGGTCGTCCGGATGCGGCAAGACCACGCTGCTGCGCGTGATCGCCGGATTCGAGTCGCCGGACGCGGGTTCGGTGTCGATCGGAACGGAAACCGTCGTCGGCGAACGAGTCTCGGTCCCGCCGCAGCGCCGCAACATCGGTTACGTCGCCCAGGACGGGGCGCTGTTCCCCCATTTGACCGTCGGCCAGAACATCGCCTACGGCCTGCCCGGTTTGCGCCGCCACCACCGGCGGGTGCACGAACTGCTGGAGATGGTGTCGCTGGACGCGTCCTACGCCGACCGGCGGCCGCATCAGCTCTCCGGCGGTCAGCAGCAGCGCGTCGCCTTGGCCCGCGCACTGGCGCGCAAGCCGTCGGTGATGCTGCTGGACGAGCCGTTCAGCGCGCTGGACGCGGGGTTGCGGGCCACGACCAGGCAGGCCGTGGCCGACACACTGCGCGAGGCGGGCATGACCAGCATCCTGGTGACCCACGACCAAGAGGAAGCGCTGAGCTTCGCCGACCAGGTGGCGGTGATGCGGGCGGGGCGCTTCACCCAGGTCGGGACGCCGGAGGAGGTCTACGCCACGCCGCAGGACCTGTTCACCGCGCGGTTCCTCGGCGATTGCGTGCTGCTGGACGCGGTGGTCGAGGCCGATGTGGCCAAATGCGCGCTGGGCCGGATCCCGGTGCAGCGCAACGCCGCGAGCGGATCGGCGACGGTTATGCTGCGACCGGAACAGCTCGTCGCCCATATCGCTTCGGAGAACGAGTCGGAGAGCGGCCGGATCAGCGCCGTCGACTTCCGTGGCGCCGACGTCATCCTGACCATCGACCTGGACGGCGCGACCGCTCCCATCCGGGTACGCCGCGCCAGCGTCGCCGCCCCCGTCACCGGGCAGCGGGTGCGCCTCGAAGTGGTCGGCACAGCCGTGGCGTACACCGAATCGAACGACGCTGCCTGAAGCGACGCGCTACCTGGCATGCCGGGAAGATCGGGCCGTCACGGCGACGACCGCTCTCTGGTCTGCCTCGAAATGCCCGGCTCGGCGGTGGCATGCGCCGAGCCGGGCACCGAGGACTCTTGGAGCGAGCGGCGGGAATTGAACCCGCGTAAACGGCTTTGCAGACCGTTGCCTAAACCACTCAGCCACGCCCGCCTCGCCCTAGATAGTGCCCCCGGCGGGTAGGCCCGGCCTACCATTGCGCTCACGGTGATCCGAAGCCTGGTCGGATGTCCCCGTCCACCCGTGGCGGCATGGAATGATCGGAACATGTCTCGGCCACGCCCGCTTCCGAACGACCCGATCGAGGAGGCCCACCGCCAGTGGGTCGGCCACGGCTGGGCAGATGTCGCCGACGGCATGGCCGCGGTGACGTCGCTGGTTCGGGCTCAGCAAATCGTGATGGCGCGAGTGGACGAGGCGCTCAAGCCCACCGGATTGACCTTCTCCCGCTACGAGTTGCTGATGCTGCTCAATTTCAGCAAAACCGGTGCGCTGCCGATGGCGAAGGCCAGCGCGCGCTTGCAGGTGCACCCCACCAGCGTCACCAACACCGTGGACCGGCTGGAGGCGGCGAAGCTGGTCGAGCGCGTACCGCACCCCAGCGACCGGCGCGCTACCCTGATCGAAATCACCCACGCCGGACGGGAATTGGTAGCGAAGGCGACCGAGGAACTCAACGCGAAGGTTTTCGCGCTCCCCGGACTTCCCCCGGAACGACTGCACACTCTGCTGCAACTGCTCGCCGAATTCCGACACGCCGCGGGCGACTTCGACACCACGGAGGGAACGGCGCGCTGGTCGGCTACGGCCACAGACTGATTCGACGTACCGGTCGGTCGCATACCCCGGCCGACCGACCGGCGAGTGACATTCCGGCATCCAACCGGCGAATTGCCGGGCATGCCGTCTTGGCAGCGGGAGCGAAAAGGTCCACCATGTAAATCATGGTGCTGGTCTTGGGGGTATCGGCGGGCGCCGGCGGCGCTCACGCGATGCTGACACACTCCGATCAGCCACACCTACCCCCGATCGATCGCTGCGAAGTGCCGCGCCGGGCCGGCGGCGGTGTCGAGGAATCGGTCTTCGAGGCGATCCGCCAGATGAACGGCGCCGCCGACCGGCGTGACGAGCTGATCTCGGGCACGGCGGTGACATGCCGCTGTCCGCTGCACGCCCGCGCCATCCGCGCGGGCATGCGCGGCCGCGGCGTGACCATCGTCGACGAACCGCTCGCCCAGCTGCGCTATCTGCGCTTCACCGGGCAACTGCCCGACAGCGGCTCGGTGATCCTCTACGACCTGGGCAGCTCGGGGCTGACCATCACTCATGCCGACTGCCGCACCGACACGATCCTGTCCGGCAAGCGCAGCACGGTCCTGGGCGGCGACGGCTACGACGCGCTGCTGCGCTGGCGGCTGGCCCGCGACGGCGTGCTCACCGACACGCCGACCATCCGCCGCCACCGCGAGGAACTCAGCGAAGCCAGGGTGGTCACCGCGATCGATGACAGCACCGGCGAGCGGGCCGTCCTCACGCGCAGCGACCTGGCCGAACTGTGCGCGGCGGGCATCCATCACTCGGTGTCGTTCGTGCGGCAGATGATCGACGAGACCGGTATGCGGCCGGAAGCCATAGTGCTGCTCGGCGGCTGCACCCGCAGTCCGAGCATTCGCGCCGAGCTGGCCGAACTGATCGACCTGCCGATCGTCTACGACCCGGAGCCCGACCTGGTCTCCGCGCGCGGCGCCGTGTTGCTGGCCGCCGAACGAAGGGGCGGTGACGTGCGGATGGCACGGTTGCGCGCCGGAGCCACCCTCGTCCCGGCCACCGTCGACCGGCGCAAACTGATCGCGGCGGCCGCGGTCACCGTCGCCCTCGGCGCCACCATCGCCGGACTGCTCGCCGCGGAGAAGGACGCGCCGACGCCGGAGGGCGACAAGGTGCCCACGCCGGCACAAATCGTCGCGCCCACCTCGGGGCCCTTCGGATAACCGGCGAGGAAACCGCCCGGGCGAGTGGATCGGCCGGGCGGGTCGCAGGTCAGCGGTTGGTGAACTTCGCCGGACGCTTCTCGACGAAGGCGCTCATGCCTTCCTTCTGATCCTCGATCGCGAACAGCGAGTGGAACACCCGGCGTTCGAAGCGCAGGCCCTCGGCGAGCGTCGTCTCGAACGAGCGGTTCACCGCTTCCTTGGCGATCATGGCGACCGGCAGCGACATCGACGCGATGGTCTCGGCGACCTCGGCGGCGGTGTCGAGCAGTTCCGCGGCGGGCACGATGCGCGAGACCAGCCCAGCCCGCTCGGCCTCCTCGGCGTCCATGTTGCGGCCGGTGAGCACCAGATCCATGGCCTTGGCCTTGCCGATCGCACGGGTCAGGCGCTGCGAGCCGCCGATGCCGGGGATGACGCCCAGCTTGATCTCCGGCTGCCCGAACTTCGCGGTGTCGGCCGCGAGCAGGACGTCGCAGATCATGGCCAGTTCACAGCCGCCGCCCAGCGCGTAGCCCGCCACCGCGGCGATGGTGGGCTTGCGGAACTGCGCCAGCCGGTCCCAGCGGGCGAAGTAGTCGTCCATGAACATGTCCATGTACGACTTGGGCTGCATCTCCTTGATGTCGGCGCCCGCCGCGAAGGCCCGCTCCGACCCGGTGATCACGATGGCACCGATCTCGTCGTCGTGCTCGAGTTCGTCGAGCGCGGCGATGACGTCGTCGAGGACTCGAGCGTTCAGCGCGTTCAGCGCCTTCGGGCGGTTCAGCGTGATCCAGCCGACCCGGCCCTTGCGTTCCAGCAGAATCGTCTCGAAGTCACGTCCACCCGTCACCTGGTCGCCGCCGTCCACTGAATCGCTCTGCGATGCGTTCATTCTTCGGCACCCTCTTCGTCGGAACGGTTACGGATATCGGTGACGATAGCCGAGAAGTCCCGTCCGGCATCCGTCTGGTTGAAGCGGTCGTAGATCGCGGCGGCCAGCAACCCGAGCTGCCCGTCGATGTTGTTCTCGCGCAACGCGTTCGCGGCGAGTCCCAGGTCCTTCGACATGAGCGCCGTGGCGAAGCCCGGCTGGTAGTCGTTGTTGGCCGGGCTGGTCGGCACCGGGCCGGGCACCGGGCAGTAGCTGGTCAGCGCCCAGCTCTGGCCGGAGGCGGTGGAGACCACGTCGAAGAACGACTGATGGCTCAGGCCCAGCTTCTCGCCCAGCACCAGCGACTCCGACAGCGCGATCATCGACACGCCCAGCAGCATGTTGTTGCAGATCTTCGCCGCCTGTCCGACGCCGGAGCCGCCGCAGTGCACGACCTTGCCGCCCATCACCTCGAGCGCAGGAAGCGCGGCGGCGAAATCCTCGGCGGCGCCGCCGACCATGAAGGTCAGTGTGCCCGCAGCCGCGCCCGCGACACCGCCGGAAACCGGAGCGTCCAGTGCGCGGTGCCCGGCGGCGGCGGCGCGTTCGGCCGCGGTCTTGGCGTCGGCCACGTCGATGGTGGAGCAGTCGATGAAAAGCGTGCCCGGCGCCGCGGCCGCCAGCAGCTCCGCGTACACGTCGAGGACGAGTTTGCCGTTGGGCAGCATGGTGATCACGGTGTCGGCCGCGGCGGCCTCGGTAGCCGTGCCGACCGCGATCGCGCCGTCGCGCTCGGCCTGTTCGCGCGCCGCGGGCACCGGGTCGAAGGCGAGCACCTCGTAGCCCGCGCGCACCAGGTTGGCCGCCATCGGCGCACCCATGTGGCCGAGGCCGAGGAAACCGATTCGCTTGCTCATCACGCCACCTCCGGGGTCAGCAGACCCAGCTCTCGATCGCCCAACTCGGCGAAGTATGCGTCCACCTGCGCGTCCGTGACCGCCTCGAGCGTCGCGGGCGACCACCGCGGGTTGCGATCCTTGTCGATCACCTGCGCGCGAATGCCCTCGACCAGGTCATGCGACGACAACGACGCGATGGACACCCGGTACTCCTCGTTCAGCACCGCCTCCAGGCTCGGCGCGGTGCGGGCCGCGCGCAGCGAACGCAGCGTGACCTTCAGCGCGACCGGGGATTTCGCCAGGATCTCGGTGGCCGCAGTCTGCGCTTCGGGTGCGTCGTGCGCCTGCAACCGCGCGACGATCTCCTCCACGGAGTCGGCTGCGTAGCAGTCGTCGATCCAGCCCTGCGCGGCGGCCAGCGCGGATTCCGGCGCGTCCGTGGCGAACTTGGCGATCGCGATGTCGGCGCTCTCCGTGCGCAACGTCTCCAGCAGCGCGGGCAGATGCTCGGAGGCGACGAAATAGTCGGCGAAGCCGGCGGCGACGGCGTCACCGGCGCTCATGCGCGCGGTGGTCAACCCGACGTGCGTGCCGAGCTCACCCGGGGTGCGCGCGAGCAGATAGGTACCGCCGACGTCCGGGACGAAGCCGATGCCCACCTCGGGCATGCCGATCTTGGACCGTTCGGTGACGATGCGGTGGCTGCCGTGACCGGAAAGCCCGACGCCGCCGCCCATCACGATGCCGTCCATGATCACCACGTACGGCTTCGGATAGCCGCCGATCAGCGCGTTGAGGATGTACTCGTCGCGCCAGAACCGGCCTGTCGCCGAATCGGCGGTGGTGGCACCGCTTTTCGCGTCGGCGTGGATGGCGACGATGTCACCGCCCGCGCACAGGCCGCGCTCTCCCGCGCCGGTGACGACGACGGTGCGCACCGCGTCGTCCTCGGCCCACGTACGCAGAGCGTCGGTGATCGCCAGGGCCATCGAGTGGTTCAGCGCGTTGATGGCCTTCGGCCGGTTCAGCGTGATCAGGCCGAGCCCGTCGCGCTGGTCTAGAAGAACCTCGGGTTCACTCATGCTCTGACCACTCATGCCGCTCCTACCAGTGAGCGGGCGACGACCACCCGCATGATTTCGTTGGTGCCCTCGAGGATCTGGTGCACCCGCAGATCCCGGACGATCTTCTCCACGCCGTACTCGGTCAGGTAGCCGTAGCCGCCGTGCAGTTGCAGGGCCTTGTTGGCCACCTCGAAGCCGGCGTCGGTGGCGAAGCGTTTCGCCATCGCGCACAGCTCCACCTTGTCCGGCGCGTCGGCGTCCAGCGCCGCGGCGGCCCGCCACAGCAGCGTGCGAGCGGCCTCCAATTCGATGCGCATATCGGCGAGTTCGAACTGCAGCGCCTGATTGCGCAACAGCGGCTTGCCGAAGGCGTGCCGCTCGGCCAGATACGGCACCGTCTTGTCCAGCGCCGCCTGCGCCCCGCCCACCGAGCACGCGGCGATATTGAGCCTGCCGCCGTTGAGCCCGTTCATCGCGATGCGGAAGCCGTCACCCTCCGAGCCGAGCCGATTGGCCACCGGGACCCTGGCATCGGAGAAGATCACCTGCCGGGTCGGTTGCGCGTTCCAGCCCATCTTCTTCTCGTTCACGCCGAAGGAGACGCCGGGGGTGTCGGCGGGCACGATGAACGCCGAGATCCCGCGCGCACCGTCGTCTCCGGTCCGGGCCATGACGACGTAGACGTCGGTGGCCCCCGCGCCGGAGATGAACTGCTTGGCTCCGTTGAAGACGTAGTCGTCACCGTCGCGAACGGCCCTGGTGCTCAACGCCGCAGCGTCGGAGCCGACCGCGGGCTCGGTGAGCGCGTAGCTGGCGAGCAGTTCCATCGCGGTGAGCCGGGGCAGCCAGCGGTTGCGCTGGTCGTCGTCGCCGTAACGGTCGATCATCCACGTCGCCATGTTGTGGATGGAGATGTAGGCGGCGATGGCCGGGCAGCCGGTGGCCAGTTGCTCGAATATGCGCACGGCGTCGAGCCTGCGCAAGCCCGAACCCCCCACGTCCTCGCGCACGTAGATGCCGCCGAGGCCGAGCGGGCCGGCCTTGTGCAGTACGTCCACCGGGAAATGCTTCTGCTCGTCCCATTCCAGCGCGTTCGGGGCGAGGAATTCGTCGGCGAAGCCGCGCGCCGTGTCGCGGATCGCCTTCTCGTCGTCGTCGAGGATGAACATCGCGTCAGTCCATCGTCGGGATCACGAACGCGTTGCTCTCCTTGAGCCCGGCGGGCCAGCGCTGCGTCACGGTCTTGGTCTTGGTGTAGAAGCGGATCGAATCCGGCCCGTGCTGGTTCAGGTCGCCGAATCCGGAACGCTTCCAGCCGCCGAAGGTGTAGTACGCGATCGGCACCGGGATCGGCACGTTGATGCCGACCATGCCGACCTGCACGCGCGCGGCGAAATCGCGGGCGGTGTCGCCGTCGCGGGTGAAGATCGCGACGCCGTTGCCGTACTCGTGCTCGTTGGCCAGCCGCAGTCCCTCCTCGTAGTCCTTGGCGCGGACCACGGTGAGCACCGGACCGAAGATCTCCTCACGGTAGATCCGCATCTCGGGGGTCACCTTGTCGAACAGCGTCGCGCCGACGAAGTAGCCGTCCTCGGCGCCCTCCACGACCAGACCGCGTCCGTCCACCACCAGCTCGGCCCCCTCATCGATGCCGATCTGGACGTAGTTGTCCACGCGGTTGACGCCGTCCTGGCCGACCAGCGGCCCGTAATCGGCGCCCGGGTCGTCGGAACGGCCGACGTTGAGCTTGTGCACGCGCTCGGTCAGCTTGGCCACCAGGCGGTCGGCGGTCTCCTCGCCGACCGGGACAGCCACCGAAATGGCCATGCAGCGCTCGCCCGCGGACCCGTAGCCCGCGCCGATCAACTGGTCGGCGACATCGTCGAGATCGGCGTCCGGCATGACGATGGCGTGATTCTTCGCGCCGCCGAAGCACTGGGCACGCTTGCCGTTCGCGGTCGCGGTCTCGTAGATGTACTGCGCGATGGGGGTGGAGCCGACGAAGCCGACGGCCTTGACGCGCGGATCGTGCAGCAGCGTGTCGACGGCTTCCTTGTCACCGTTGACCACGTTGAACACACCGGCGGGCAAACCGGCCTCGAGGAACAGCTCGGCCAGCCGCAGCGGCACCGAGGGGTCGCGCTCGGAGGGCTTGAGCACGAACGCGTTGCCGGTGGCCAGCGCGGGACCGGCCTTCCACAGCGGGATCATGGCCGGGAAGTTGAACGGGGTGATGCCCGCGACGACGCCGAGCGGCTGGCGCATCGAGTACACGTCGATGCCGGTGCCGGCGCTCTCGGAGTATTCACCCTTGAGCAGGTGCGGAATGCCGACGGCGAACTCGATGACCTCCAAGCCGCGCTGGATGTCACCCTTGGCGTCGGCGATGGTCTTGCCGTGCTCGGAGGACAGCAGCGCCGCCAGGGAATCCATCTCGTCCTGCACCAGGGTCAGGAACTTCATCAGCACGCGCGCCCGCTTCTGCGGGTTCAACGCGGCCCATTGCGGCTGCGCGGCCTCGG
This sequence comes from Nocardia sp. NPDC057455, assembly GCF_042802775.1. NCBI lineage: Bacteria > Bacillati > Actinomycetota > Actinomycetes > Mycobacteriales > Nocardiaceae > Nocardia > Nocardia sp. NPDC057455. The sequence goes on from NZ_JBHVDM010000024.1 coordinate 32,310, forward strand.
CGTTCGCGATAACCGCCTCGACCTCGGATTTGCTCGCCAGCGGCACCCGCGCCTGCACTCGGCCGAAGTTGGGATCGAAGACGTCGCCGAACTTGCCGGAAGCGCCCGGCACATGCTGTCCGCCGATGAAGTGGGTGAGTTCGCGAACCATGCCAGTCCTGTTCTCGTAGCGATCGGGACACCGCGGAGCGGTATGCGGTCATCCTATAGTTGGACGTCCAAGTATCAGCAATGCCGACAGGTCGATGTGATTCATCCCACGCGTCCAGGTGAGGGGTTCGATTCGCCTCCGGCGTGCCCAGCCGGTTCAGCGGCGGGGCGTGCAGCCGGTTCAGGGATCACGGAGCGCGGATCTTTCCATCGAGCCGGAGGTAGCCGTGCCCGACGTCCCTGATCCGGCGCAACCGCCCGACGGCCGCTTGCGCGATCGGTGGAGCCACCGGATCATCCGGCCCGGCCTACGGCTTCGGCACGGGAACGGCCGGATCGGCTTCCTGCTCCCGCCGCGGTCGCGCCAGCCGGAACGCGCCCAACGCGAGCGTGATCGCGCCGATCGCCACGACCACCGCCGCCGCGCCGAGCGAATCGCCGGTCCATTCCGAGACCGCCTCCCCCGCCGCCACCGCGATGGCCACACCGCCCCCGATGACGAGCACCGCCGACCGCTGGGTCGCGTACAGCGCGAAGCAGGCCACAGCGATCAACGCCGTGATCCCGTAGGCCCACGTACGGCCACCGATGTCTAGACTCTGCGCGGCCGCGACGGCCGTTAGGATCGCGATCGAATATCCGATCCGGAGGTCCACCAGGGCGCCGAACCTGGTCAGCGCGAACCACGCGCCACCGAGCAGCAGTACCGCGGTGCTGCCCCAGGTGTCATCGAGACCGAACACCTCGGTCACGATCCCCGCGACGGCCGCGGGCACGAAGCAGGCGCAGACCAGCATTCCGAGCACCGAGGGCAGCGCGAGGTAACCGAGTACGGCGATCACCGCTCCCGCCACACAGGCGAAGACCCACGCGGCATCGGTGCTCGCGTGCTCGAGCGCGGTACCGACAGACCCGGCGAGCGCGACGGACCCGAGCGCGAAGAGCACCGCCGCCAGCCTCGCGCGGGCACCGTTCGCGCTCGTGCGGCCGGTCGGTACCCCGGCGAGCAGAACACCCCCGAACAGCAGACCCGCCGACACGACCGCGAGCACTCCCACCCGGACCGGCCGGTCGAGCGCGTCCCAGGACGAAGCCGCCACCAGGGCGATTCCGCCGAACAGCAAACCGGCGCCGACGTACGAGGCGATCTCGGCGAGCACCTTCCCACGCGCCACCACCGCCGCCCGCTCGACGGCTAGCGCCGCGAGCACCGCGTCGGCCTGGCCGCGGGTCAGCACACGCTCGGCGACCAGCCGCCCTACCGCGGCTTCCGCCCTGTCGTCGCTCACCATGGGCCCAGTATGTCCGAGTCGGCCGCCATGACAACACAATCGGCCGGAGCGCGGTATCGCGCACTGGTACCGCCGTCTGATCGGCACGGCGAGAGGCGCGCGTCCAACCGGTGTACGGCCTTCGACGACCACTACCGAAGTCCGCCGTCCGCTGACACCGAACCGGCACGGCGGCAGCGGCGTGGGCAACGCGGCGGCGACGCTGGCGATGTGATCGCGGTCACCGTACGATTAGTTTGACGTCCTAGTATCGGGCGACAATGGAATCCCGAGAGGAATCCCGTGGCCGACAGCAGCGCGCTCTACACGCCCACCCATCCCGTCCGCTTCGTCACCTCGGCGGCCCTGTTCGACGGGCACGACGCGGCGATCAACATCATGCGCCGCATCCTGCAGAGCCAAGGCGCGGAGGTGATCCACCTCGGCCACAATCGCTCGGTGAGCGAAGTGGTCGACGCCGTGCTCACCGAGGACGCCCAGGGCGTCGCGGTCAGCTCCTACCAGGGTGGCCACGTCGAGTACTTCGAGTACCTCGCCGACGCTCTGAAGAAGGCCGGAGCCGAACACGTGCGGATCTTCGGCGGCGGCGGTGGCGTGATCGTCGCGGAGGAGATCGCGCGACTGGCCGCGGCGGGCGTGACCATCTTCTCCCCCGAGGACGGACAGCGACTCGGCCTGCCCGGCATGATCAACCAACTGATCCGCGCCTGCGACGTCGACCTCGCGACCGCGCCGCCGGTGCCGGACGCGGTACTCGCAGGCGAGCGCGCCGCCTTGGCGCGCGCCATCACCTGCCTGCAAGCGGACGCGCTGCCGGCGGCCGACCGGCGGAAGCTGGCCGAGGCCGCGTCGGCGCGCACCGTGCCGGTGCTCGGCATCACCGGGACGGGCGGTTCCGGAAAGTCCTCGCTCACCGACGAATTGGTGCGCAGGCTGCGTTCGGATCAGCAGGACAAGGTACGGGTCGCGATCCTCGCGGTCGACCCGACCCGGCGGCGCGGAGGCGGCGCACTACTCGGCGACCGCATCCGGATGAACGCCCTCGATGGCGAGCACGTCTTCTTCCGCTCGCTGGCCACCCGCGGTGGACGCGAACTGCCGGACAATATCGACCTGATCGTGACCGCCTGCAAGGCAGCGGGTTACGACCTGGTCGTCCTGGAAACCCCCGGCATCGGTCAGGGCGACGCCGCGGTGACCGACCACGTCGACGTGTCGATGTACGTGATGACGCCCGAGTTCGGCGCCGCCTCCCAGCTGGAGAAGATCGACATGCTGGATTACGCGGACGTGGTGGCGATCAACAAGTTCGAGCGCCGCGGGGCCGCGGACGCGCTGCGTGACGTGGCCCGGCAGCTGATCCGCAACCGCGAGGAGTTCCACGCCGCGCCGGAGGACATGCCGGTCTTCGGCACCAGCGCGGCGACGTTCAACGACGACGGGGTGACCGCGCTCTACCAGCACTTGACGGGGCTGCTGGCCCACCACGGCCTGCGGCTGGAGCCCGGCGCGCTGCCCCGGGTAAACACCCGTACGTCCACGCGCTTCGCCCAGGTCATCCCGCCCGCGCGAGTGCGCTACCTCGCCGAGATCGCCGAGACCGTGCGTGGCTACCACGCCGAGACCGCCGCGCAAGTCGCCGCCGCGCAACGGTTGCAACGCCTCGGGCAGGTGGCGGCCGAGCTGCCCGGCGACACGGCCGTCGCCGAACTCGCCGAACGCGCCCGCGCCGACCTGACGCCCGCGAACGCCGCGCTGCTGGCCGAGTGGCCCGCGCTCGCCGAGTCCTATCGCGGGGAGGAACAGGTGGTCCGGGTGCGCGATCGGGAGATCCGCACCCCGCTGCGCCGGGAGACGTTGTCCGGCAACTCCATTTCGCGCGTCGCCCTGCCGCGCTTCACCGATCACGGCGAGCTGCTGCGCTTCCTGCGCGCCGAGCACCTGCCGGGGCGGTTCCCGTTCACCGCCGGGGTGTTCCCGTTCAAACGGGACAACGAGGATCCGGCGCGCATGTTCGCCGGCGAGGGCGACCCGTTCCGCACCAACCGCCGATTCAAGGTGCTCAGCGAGCATTCCGACGCGAAAAGGCTCTCCACGGCATTCGATTCGGTGACGCTCTACGGGCACGATCCTGCCGAGCGCCCCGACATCTACGGCAAGGTCGGCACCTCCGGCGTGTCGATCGCCTCGCTCGACGACATGAACGTGCTCTACGACGGCTTCGATCTGACCGCGCCGACCACCTCGGTATCGATGACGATCAACGGCCCCGCGCCGACCATCCTGGCCTACTTCCTGAACACCGCGATCGATCAGGCGCTGGACCGGTTCACCGCGGAGCAAGGGCGCCCGCCCACCGACGCCGAGGCCGCCGAGCTGCGCGCCCGCACCCTCGCCACGGTGCGCGGCACGGTGCAGGCCGACATCCTCAAGGAGGACCAGGGCCAGAACACCTGCATTTTCTCCACCGAGTTCAGCTTGCGCATGATGGCCGACATCCAGGAGTGGTTCGTGCGCAACGGCGTGCGCAATTTCTACTCGGTGTCGATCTCCGGCTACCACATCGCCGAGGCGGGCGCGAACCCGATCAGCCAGCTGGCTTTCACCCTGGCCAACGGATTCACCTATGTGGAGGCGTATCTCGCGCGCGGCATGCGTATCGATGACTTCGCACCGAACCTGTCGTTCTTCTTCTCCAACGGGATGGACCCGGAGTATTCCGTGATCGGCCGGGTGGCCCGCCGCATCTGGGCCGTCGCCATGCGGGATCGCTACGGCGCCAACGAGCGGTCGCAGAAGCTGAAGTACCACATCCAGACCTCCGGCCGGTCGCTGCACGCGCAGGAGATGAACTTCAACGACATCCGCACCACGCTGCAAGCGCTGATCGCCATCTACGACAACTGCAACAGCCTGCACACCAACGCCTACGACGAGGCGGTCACCACCCCCACCGAGGAGTCGGTGCGCCGCGCCCTGGCCATCCAGCTGATCATCAACCGGGAGTGGGGGGTCGCGATGAACGAGAACCCGCTGCAGGGCAGCTTCCTGATCGACGAGCTCACCGATCTGGTCGAAGAGGCGGTGCTGGTCGAGTTCGAGCGGATCAGCGAACGCGGCGGTGTGCTCGGCGCGATGGAGACCGGCTACCAGCGCGGCAGGATCCAGGACGAATCGATGCGCTACGAACAGCGCAAGCACGACGGTTCGCTGCCGATCATCGGGGTGAACACCTTCCGCAACTCCCACGACGAACCGCACCGGGAGCTGGAGCTGGCGCGCGGCACCGAAGCGGAGAAGCAGTCGCAGCTGCGGCGGGTAGGCGAGTTCCAGCAGCGCAACCGGGACGCCGCCCATACCGCGCTGGCCCGGCTGGAAGCGGTCGCCCGCACCGACGACAACATCTTCGAGGTGCTGATGGAGGCCGCCCGGGTCTGCACGTTGCAGCAGATCACCGACACGTTCTTCACCGTCGGCGGGCAGTACCGCCGCAACGTGTGAGACCCGCGAGCGGCTGAGCCATCAGAAGATTCGCACCTCCGGGATGGTGTCCATCAGCGTGGCCCACTCCGGGTACCGGGCGAGCTTCGCCTCGTGCAGCGCCATGATCTTCTCGCGCAGCCGCGGATCGGGCTGATCGGAGACGTCCGGACCGATCGCGATCTTCGCGAAGTGCGGGATGATCCGCGGATCGCCCGCGAGATGAACCGGGTCGTGCATGTACCGCTCCAGCGCGTCCAAGTCCTCGATGGCCACGCAGTAGGCGTGCGTGAACCCTTCGTCGGCGTCACCCAGATTCTGGCCGACAGTCGAGAACGACACCGACTCGACCGATGCGGTGCGTCGCATGGCGGCGAGCACCTCGGCTTTCTGCTCCTCCGTCGTCTCGGCGCGGAAGCCGAAGCGCAGCAAGTGAACGATCATGGACTACTCCTCGATTGAGTGAACTGGCAAGTTCAATTTAGGCAACTAACCGGTTAGATCGCAAGATTGAACTATCTAGTTCATTTCTGCTGCCTACGCGCTAGCATGCACAGGTGAGCGGAACGAAGACGGCGCGGGGCCGCATAGACAAGCGACAGGCGATCCTGGACGTCGCGTTCACGGTTTTCGCCCGCCGCGGCTACGACAAAGCCTGTGTGCAGGAGATCGCCGACGAGGCGGGCGTAGCCAAACCGACGGTCTACAACCATCTCAACGACAAGCAGACGCTGTTCGAGCATGCCGTGCTGGCCGCCGCGGAAACGCTCGCGGCGCACACCCTCGCGATCGTGGACGAATTGCGCGATCCGGACACGGATCTGGCGACGACGCTGACCGATGCGGCGTACCGGCTGCTCGAAGTCTGCGCGAGCGATCGGTCCCGCGCGCTACGGGCGCTCACCTATGCGCAGCTGGCGGCGTTTCCGGACCTCGCCGACACCGTTCTCACCCGGACCTCGCGCGATATCGCGGAGGCGCTGGCCGACCGGCTGGCTCGGCTCGCGCTCGCGGGAAGGCTCCGTCTCACCGATCCGTCGGAGGCCGCCGAGCAGTTACTCGCCCTGCTGACCGCACCGCTGGAGGCACGCTCCCGGCTCGGCGCCCGCACGGTGCCCGATACCGAACTCCGGGACATCGCCGCGGCGGCGGTCCGTACCTTCCTGGCCGCCTACGGCACGCACTGATTCCCGGACCGCGGCGCGCGGGGCATGTGACAATCGCCGAGCAAACCTTCGGCGCGGTTGGGATGGCAGACATGGACCTCTCGGGTATTCGGATCATCGACGCACACATCCACCAGTGGGATCCGTTCACCACACCGCGAGATTTCAGCGCCTTGGCGAAGCTGTTCCGGCTGCTGCCGGTGCCGGTGGACGCGGCCAAGCGCCTCGCGCCGCGGCGCGACCGGGAGTTCGTCGGAGATCCGGTCGCCTACCTGCGGCCCTACCTCCCGTTCGACTACCGCGCCGACGCCGGGAACGCGCCCATCGAGGCGATCGCGCACATCGAGGTCGAATGGTCGGAGCGGGGACCGCTCGGGAAGGCCGGAGAAACCGCCTGGGTGGCCGGGCTGCCGCTGGAAGCGGAACCGCGGCTCGGCGCGATCCTCGCGGGCGGCGACCCGGCGGACCCGGGGTTCGCCGAACTGCTCGACGCGCACGCGGCCGCGTCACCGCTGCTGCGCGGTGTCCGCACCATGGTCGCCCACCATCCCGATCCCGGCGTGCGATCGTTCACCGACGCGCCCGGCAAGCTCACGACCACGCGATTCCTGGACGGCTTCGCACGGCTGGCCGAACGCGGCCTGTCGTTCGAAGCGTGGGTGTACTCGCACGCCATTCCCGATGTCACGGCACTGGCCGAACGCTATCCCGAGGTGCCGATCGTGCTGAACCACCTCGGCACCCCCGCGGGGATCTTCGGCGGGGTCGGCAAACACACCGGCACCAACCCCGGGCTGCGCAGGCAACTGCTGGTGCGGTGGCGCGACGATCTCGCCGCACTGGCCGCGCATCCGAACGTGGTCGCGAAGGTGAGCGGGCTGATGATGCCGATCCTCGGCCACCCGATCCCGCCGCGGGGCACGCCGACGCCCGCGGCGCACCTGCTCGACCGGATCGGCCCGCTGGTCGAGCACGCGCTGGACGTCTTCGGCGCGGACCGTCTCATCTGGGGCTCGAACTTTCCCGTGGACAAGCCGGTCACCAGCATCGGCAACAGCATCGAGGCGATCGCGACCGCCGTCACCGGCCACGGCGGCGGACGGACGGAACTCGGGCAGATCTTCCGGACCACCGCGCAGCGCGTCTACCGGATCGCGGACTGAACCAGGACCGGCGAACGGACGGTCGATCATGTCGGTGCCCGTCGTTACGATGTGCCGCGTGAAAGTTACCGGCACCTTCTCCGTGAACGACTTCGTCCCGACCGAGGTGGTGCCCGATCCCGCCATCGCCACCGCGTTGCCGGTCGGCGTCGCCGTCATCACCAAGCAGTTCGACGGCGCGATCGAGGGCCGCTCGTCGACGATCTTCACCGCCGCGTTCGACCAGGCCACCGGCGTGGGAAGCTACACGGCGATGGAGTCGTTCGAGGGCGCGCTGGACGGCGTCGCGGGTACCTTCAACTTCCTGCACGTCGCGAGCACCACCGGCGCCGATCGCACGAACGAGTTCTGCACGATCGTTCCGCACAGCGGCACCGGTGACCTCGCAGGCATCACGGGCACGGGCGGACTGCGCGTGGACCCCGACGGCACGCACCACATCTGGTTCGACTACGACCTGGGTTGATCCGCCCGAGCAAGGTGCGCGGTGAGCGTGCCGCGTGCGGTCGCCAAGGACGGCCCGTACCAGGTGAGTGCCCGGCCCTCCACCAAGGCGACCGGGATGTCCGGAAACGCCTCGGGTCCGTCGGTTTCGGTGAAGACATACGGCTCGTCGGGGAGCACCGCGAGATCGACGCCCACGGTCAGCTCGGCCTCGGTGACGCGCGGATAACGATCCGGCCGATCGGCATGCACCAGCCGCAAGCCCAGACGGCGCGCTACATCGCCGGTGAAGGTGTTCCGGCCGACCACCATCCACGGATCGCGCCAAACCGGAATGACGGCGGCACGTGCCGGTTCGGGCGGTGGTGGCGCCCAGGCGGATTCGGCTGCGGCCAGCCATGCCGGAACATCGGCGCCGAGCACTTCGACGCAGAGCCTGGTGAGCGAGACCATTGCCTGGTCGACCGTCTCCACCTCGGTGACCCACACCGGGACTCCGGCCGCGCGCAGGCGTTCGACATCGATGCGGCGGTTCTCCTCCTTGTTGCACAGCACCAGGTCGGGGGCAAGTTCGACGATGCGCCGCACGTCCGGGTTCTTGGTCCCGCGGACCCGCTCGACTGTCAGATCGGCTGGGTGCGTGCACCATTGCGTGGCGGCGACGAGGACTTCCGGGCAGGTATGCGCCACCGCCTCGGTCAGCGACGGAACGAGCGACACCACCCGGCGCGGGGGTGTGCGGAGGTCCACCGGAGTACCGAGGTCGTCGCGAGGCAACCCGGACGCTGGGCTCTTCCCTGCCACACGGTCAGCCTATAACAGGATATTCGCGCTGATCGGCGCCCTTTCCCGCCGGTACAGGGCCGGGTACGACCGGCGGGCAAGTTCGGCGCAAGGGCAGCATCCGGGCGTCGTTGGGGCAGTTCCGTGCCGAGTTCCGCTGCGCCAGAATGGATAGCGGCACCCGGCGTCGGGAAGTCTCCGGTCCCTTCGCTCCGCCGGTATCGATCCCGCCCCGACAGACCGGCGGTAACCGACAGCCCCGATGCTGGGTGCCCACCAACCTCAGCGGTCGAACAGCCGATAGAGCGCGGTGAGTTCGCGCAGACCGGTCGCGGCGGTCGTCTCGTCGGCCGAGGTCATCCGCAGCACCTTGCGCAGCAACATCGGATCCAGATCCTCCGGGGCCGTGCGGAACTCGACGCTGGGCAGGTCCGGCAAAGAAATGTGCTCACCGTACGGGTCATCGGAGGCAGCAGGCCCCGGCTCGCGTTCGATGCCGCCGATCAGGGTGTCCAAGTCGAGTCCGCGGAGGGTCAAGATCTCACGCGGGTGTTCGTCGAGGCGCTCGGCCAGCAGGTAGCAGACCGCCGCGACATGCTTGCACGGCCAGCCGGGGTCCGGGCAGGTGCAAGTGAAATCCAGCTCCGCCGCGGTACTCGGCAGCAGCAAGGGGCCGAGCCCGGTCGGCAACGCGCCCGAGGCGATCTCGGCGAGCATGCCGGGAGCGCAGCGGATGGTCTCGATGAGCATCTCGACTTCGTCCTCGCGCAGCGGGCGCACGGTGAACACCGCCGTGAACGGGCGCGGTTGACTGCCCTGCACCTCCGCCGTCACCGCCCCCGGCTCGATCCGGTAGTTCACCACCTGACCGGATCTGGCGTAATTGCGGCCGCGCGCCAGCCGGCCGGGCTCCGCCATCCGCTCCACCGAATCCACCAGCGCCCTGCCCCACCAGGTGCGCCCGAAGCCGCCGCGTCTGCTACGAGCTTCCACGCCACCGCGCACCGGCAGCTTCTTGCCGTACTCGGAGTAGTCGACGAAAGGACTCATTCGCCCACCGCCGCCGCGCCGAGGGCGAACAGATCGCGCAATTCGTCGGTGCTCAACTCGGTGATCCAGTTCTCCCCCGCGCCGACGGCCAGATCGGCGAGTTGACGTTTGCCGTTGATCATCTCGTCGATCCGCTCCTCGATCGTGTCCACGCAGACCAACTTGCGCACCTGCACATCGCGCCGCTGGCCGATCCGGAAGGCGCGGTCGGTGGCCTGGTTCTCCACCGCGGGATTCCACCAGCGATCCAGGTGCACCACGTGATTGGCGGCGGTGAGATTGAGCCCGGTGCCACCCGCCTTGAGCGACAGCAACATCAGCGGCGGGCCGTCCGGCGCCTGGAATCCGGTGACCATCGCGTCGCGCTTCTTCTTCGGCACGCCACCGTGCAGGAACGGGATCGCGGCGCCGAACCGTTCGGCCAGGTAGGGCGCGACGAGTTCGCCGAATTCCCGGAACTGCGTGAACAGCAGCGCCTTCTCGCCGTCGGCCAGCACCGCGTCCACGACGTCCTCGACCAAGGCGAGTTTGCCGGAACGGTGCGCCCCGCGGTGCAGCACCCCCGATCCGTCACCGAGGAAATGCGCCGGATGGTTGCACACCTGCTTGAGCCGGGTGAGCGCACCGAGCACGGCTCCTTTGCGCGCCATGCCCTTGGCGTCTTTGATTTTGGCCAGCATGTCGTCCACGACCGCCTGGTAGAGGGCGGCCTGTTCGACGGTGAGATTGGCGCGCACGGTCATCTCGAATTTCTCCGGCAGGTCGCTGATCACCGTGGGATCGGTCTTCACCCGGCGCAGCACGAACGGCTGGGTGAGCCAGCGCAGGCGGCTGATCGCGTTCTGGTCGCGCTCGCGTTCGATGGGCACCGCGAAACGGGCGCGGAACGACTGGGCGCTGCCGAGCACCTTCGGCATCGCGAAATCCATGATGGAGCGCAGCTCTTCCAGTCGGTTCTCCACCGGGGTGCCGGTCAGCGCCAGCCGATGCCGCGCGGGCAGCGATCGCGCCGCCCGCGCCTGCCGCGTTCCCGCGTTCTTGATGTGCTGCGCTTCGTCGAGGACCACGCGGTCCCAGTCCTGCCTGCCGAGTTCCGCGGCGTCGCGCGCGAGCAGCGCGTAGGTGGTGATCACCAGATCCACCGCGGCGACCGCCTCGTCGAGTTCGGCCCCGGCCCGCCGTCCCGCGCCGTGGTGCACCCAGACTCGCAGGTCGGGCGCGAACCGTTCCGCCTCGCGCTGCCAGTTGCCGACCACCGACATCGGGCAGACCAGCAAGGTCGGGCCGGGCCGGGCCGGCTCGGGCGCGGTCTCGCGCTCGTGGACCAACAGGGCGAGCACCTGGACGGTCTTGCCCAGTCCCATGTCGTCGGCCAGGATCGCACCGCACCCCATCCGGCTCATGGTGGCCAGCCAGGCCAGGCCACGTTCCTGGTAGGGACGCAGTTGGGCCTTCAGCCCGACGGGCGGGGCGACCGCTTCCGGCTCGCGCGTGCGATCGAGCAGATCCTCCACCCATCCCGAGGCAGTGACCTCGGTGATCGGCACTTGCGGCACCCGCGAGACCGCGATCTCACCGAGCATGTCCGCGAAGGTGACCGGAGAGTCGTCGGCATGCGCGGCGACATACCGGGCCGCGGCGGCCAGCGCCTTGTGATCGGCCTGCACCCACTGGCCGCGCAGCTGGACCAGATCGGACTTGCCGCGCACCAGGCGTTCCATCTCGGCCCGGGTCAACACCATGTCGCCCAGTGCCAGCTCCCAGCTGTAGGACACCAGGCCGCGCAAACCGACCGTGCTCTGCGCGGCGGGCACCGCACTGTCCACGCGCAGCCGCATGCTCGGCTCGGCGACACTCCAGGCGCGCGGCAGCAGCAAGTGGACCCCGGCGGCGTGCAGGGCGTTCGCGCCGTGCGCGACCAGGTCGAGCACCACTTCCGTGGGCAACAGCAGATCCATGCTGCGCGGATCGCTCGGCAGATCGCGCAACCTCGGATACGCGCGCTGGGCCGCGCCGAGCTTGTCCACCGCGATCCGCACGAGATTCGGATCTTCGTGCAGCGGAACCGTTCTGGGCGCTTCACCGGTGAGACGCAGGCAGACCTCCAGCCGCCACAGCGCCACCGACTCGTCGGCGAGGCCGAGTTCGCCGTCCGGTTCCAGCAGCCGCAGCACGAGTTCCGGCTCGTCGCCGGTCAGACCGGCCCGCCAGCGCTCCAGCACCTCGGCGACCTGATAGCTGCCGTTGTCCAGCGGAGTGTCGCCGACCAGGGCGGCCACCAGGGGATGCGTCGAGTCCGGCGGTTCGGCCAGTGACCGTGCGATCGGATCGGTGAGTTCGGTGACCATGTCGTCGAGCAGCGCGGCCGGACGCCCGGCCACCCGCAGCGCCTGCGGCATGGCGACCGCCAGTTCGGCCAGCCAGGCCCGTTGCCGCTCCCCGCCGACCAGCCGCCAGCGCACCCACCACTGGCCGTCCTCTCTGCGCAGATCCGGCACGACACGCCCGGCGCGCACCCAGCGTTCGATGCCGCGGGCGACGTGCGCGAGGAAACGCAGATCCGCGGACACCAGCTCGGCGGGCAGCCGCTGGCGCAGGGCCTCCGCCGCCGCGACCGGGGCCAGCGCGTGCGCGCGAACCCGCGCGGTGCCGACGACGCCGTTCTCGACGACCAGTACCTCGGCGCGGTGCCGGAACCTCGACGTCCGCAGCGCGCGGCCCAGCGGATCGGGAACCCCGCCGGAGGTCTCGGCGACCGGCGCGTCGTGCCAGAGCAGCAACCCGGATCCCGGCGACCACAGTCCGTGCAGCATCACCCCATCCAAGCAGGCGGCTCCGACACGGCCGCGCACACCGCGGCCCGACCGTTGTGGATTTCTGCGCGATACCGGAACATACTGGAATATCCGCAGGTCATCGCAGAATAATCGCAGCTCTTCGTCAAGGAAGCGGAGGAAGCAGCATGACGATTCTGCTCCAGGTTCTCGAGCAGAGCTTCACCCCGACGACCGCGTGGGAACGGCGCAAATTCACCTTCGTGCACGCCGACAAGATCGTCGGCATGCGGCTCGACGGGCAGTGCGGCGTGTGGCTGGACCTGTCGCGTCCCGGTGAATCCCAGCGGCTGGCTCGCACCGCCGACCCGCGCGAGGCGATCACGTTCCTGCTCACCACCTTCGCGAAGCTCGCCGAATGCGAGGAGCGCGGCGGCTCGTGGGTGATCGGGCACGACGGAACGCATATCCAGTCGATCGCGGCCACCCGGTTCCCGCCGCGCGCGAGCGAGGTCGCCGACGACGATCTCTTGGCGCGCGCCTGGCTGTAGGGCCTCGACAGCGGCGGGTCAGCTACCCGTCGCGACCGGCCGTTTCGGATCGTTCGACCACTGCGACCACGACCCGGGATACAACGCCGCCTCTACGCCGGCGATGGCGAGCGCCGCGACCTGGTGCGCCGCCGTCACGCCGGAACCGCAGTACACGGCCACCGGACCCGCTCCGAATCCGGCGAAACGATCGCGCAGTTCCCGCGCTGCGCGAAAGCGCCCCTCGGCGTCGAGATTGTCGGCGGTCGGAGCGCTGAGCGCGCCGGGGATGTGCCCGGCGCGGGGGTCGACCGGCTCCACATCACCGCGGAAGCGCTCGCTCGCGCGGGCATCGAGCAGCACGCCCTTCCAGCGAGCCGCCGCGTCCGCGTCGATCACGGGCAGGTGGCCGGGGCTCAATTCGACATCTCCCGGCTCGGGGTCGGGCTCGGCGCCGGTGGCGACCGGCCCGCCCGCGTCCACCCAGGCGGGCAGACCGCCGTCGAGGATCTGCACGTCCGCGACTCCCGCCCAGCGCAGCAGCCACCAGGCTCGGGCGGCGGCCATGCCACCGGTGGCGTCGTAGACGACCACCGGATCTCCTCGGCGCAGACCCCAGCTGCGCGCGCACTTCTCCAGTTGCGCGAGGTCCGGCAGCGGATGCCTGCCGCGCGCGGGTGACGGCGGCGCGGCCAGTTCGGTTTCCAGGTCGACGAACACCGCACCGGGAATGTGACCGTCGAGGTAGTGCTGCGGCCCGTCCGGGTCACCCAGCGCCCATCGGACATCCAGCAGCCGAAGCCGCTTGTCCGGCAACGCTTCCCGAAGCTCTACCGGTGAGATCAGTACCGCGCTCAACTCAGCTCCTCGTCCCGAATGACGTCCTCGCGCACCGACTCCCTCACCCTACGCATCCGAATGTGCCGATGTCGCCGTACTCTCGCCTCGCGTGCCGCCGCGCCGGTCCAAGTCAGGCCAGTTTCGCGGTACTGGCAGGCGACACGCCCCCGTGACCAGCGGCAATATCCGACCGGTGTCGAACGTTTCCGCCGCAGCCACCGCGACAACGGCGCCCGAACGGTCGCCGACCGGGCCTGCGCCCGCGATCGGCGCGGGCATGGTGACCGCGCTGGTCGGTTTCACCAGCTCGTTCGCCGTGGTGCTGAGCGGGTTGACCGCGGTGGGCGCGAGCCCCGCGCAAGCCGCGTCGGGACTGCTCGCGCTGTGCGTCACGCTGGCGATCGGCATGATGGCGCTGAGCTACCGCTACCGGATGCCGATCACGCTGGCCTGGTCGACGCCGGGCGCGGCGCTGCTGGCCGGCGCGGGCACGGTGGCGGGTGGCTGGCCCGCGGCGATCGGGGCGTTCGTGGTGGCGGGGGCACTGATCGTGATCACCGGACTGTGGCAGCGGCTGGGCGCGCTGGTGGCGGCGATCCCGGTGGAGATAGCGCAGGCAATGCTGGCCGGAGTGCTGCTACCGCTGTGCCTGGCGCCGATCCGGGCGGTGCAGACGAGTCCGGCGGTGGTGGCGCCGGTGATCCTGGTCTGGCTCGCGCTGCAACGGTATGCCCAGCGCTGGGCCGTGATCGCCGCCTTCGCGACGGCCGCGGCCTGCGCCGCGATCAGCATCGTTGCGGGGCACCGGCACCTCGACGTCGGCGCGATGGTGCCGCGGCTGGAACTGACGCTGCCGCACTGGAGCTGGCAGGCAATGATCGGCGTCGCGATTCCGCTCTACATCGTCACCATGGCGTCACAGAACATCCCGGGCACCGCGGTGCTCGCCTCGTTCGACTACCGGGTGCCATGGCGCGCGGCGATGACCGTCACCGGTCTGGGCACCGTGGTCGGCGCACCCGCGGGCGGGCACGCGATCAACCTCGCCGCCATCAGCGCCGCGCTCTCGGCGGCCCCCGCGGCGCATCCGGACCCGAAGCGGCGCTGGATCGCCGCGTTCACCGCCGGCGCGTCGTACCTGCTGCTCGCACTGGGCTCGGCCGCGCTGGTCACGCTGATCGCGACCGCTCCGGCGGGCACGCTGGAAACCGTGGCCGGTCTGGCGCTGCTGGCGACCCTGGCCGCGGCCCTCGGGGCGGCACTGCGCTGCGAGCACCGCGAGGCGGGCGTGGTGACCTTCCTGATCGCCGCCTCCGGGGTCGGCTTCGCCGGCATCGGCGCCGCCTTCTGGGCATTGCTCGCGGGGCTGATCGTGCGGAAGGTCCTGCGCTGACTACTCGGCCGAGGCGCGCTACTCGGTGAGCGCGGCCTGGAAGCGGCGCATTCCATCGAGCCAGCGGTCGTAGTCGGAGCCCTTGTGGCGGTACATCTTCAGCACCTCGGGGTGCGGGAGGATCAGGAAATGCTCGTCGGCCACCCCGGCGAGCACGATCTCGGCGACCTCGTCCGGGGACAGCACCGCGCCCGCGCTGGTGACGGCCTTCACCGCGAGTTCCGCCTCGGCGGCGTGCTCCGGCGGGACCAGGCCACCGTGCAGCAGTCGCGTATCCACGCCCATCGGGCACACGCAGCTCACCCGGACCCCTCGGTCGCCGTAGGTGACCGACAGCCATTCCGCGAAACCGACGGCCGCGTGCTTGGACACCGCGTAGGGCGCCGAACCGAGCTGGGTGAGCAATCCCGCCGCCGACGCCGTGGCGACGAAGTAGCCGCCGCCCCGCGCCAGCCATCCCGGCACCAGTAGCCGCGCGGCGCGCACATGGGCCAGTACATTGACCTCCAGCGCGGCCGCCCACTGCTCGTCGGTGCTGTCCAGGCCCGCGCCCCCGCCGATGCCCGCGTTCGCGAAGTACGCGTCGACCGGGCCGAACTCCGCCTCGGCGCGCTCGATCAGCGTGCGGATCACCGCCTCCTCGGCCACATTCCCGCCGACCGCGACCGCGCCCGGCCCCAGAGACGCCGCGACCCGCGCCGCACTCGCCTCGTCGAGGTCGGCGAGCACCACGCGCGCATCGGCGGCGACGAGCCGGGCGGCCAATGCCGCTCCGATCCCCGCGCCCGCCCCCGTGACAATGGCAACTTTGCCCGAAATCTCCATCCCCGCACCTTAACGGGACGTCATCGGACCTCTGCCAGGGATCCGGCGACCAGCTCCTGCACCTGCGGATCGCGCGGTGGCGAAAGAACGGTGCGTCGGCGAGCCGCCGTGGCATCGAACCTCGATCATTCGAGGGCGAGAACCTCAGCTCGAGTTCGCCAGGCGATCCAGCAGCGGAGCGGTGCGTGGGCCCACCAGTTCGCGCATCACCAGCGCCATGTTGGTCCGCTCGACGCCGGGGATCTTCAGGATCTGCCCGGCGATGCGATACAAGTCGTCGGCGTCCCGGGCGACCACCCGCACCGTGAGATCGGTGAGTCCGGTCATGCCGCACACCTCGGTCACCTCGGGCACCTCGGCGAGTTCGTCCACCACCGAATCCAGGCGATGCTGGTCGACGACAACCGCGACGAACGCCGCGAGCGGATAGCCGAGCGCGCGCGGCTCGACGCGCCGCTCGAAGCTGCCCAGCACACTTCCTGCCTCCCAGCGGGACAACCGGGCCTGCACGGTGTTGCGGGACAGGCCGAGCCGGGTGGCCAGCTCCACGCCCGTCGCACGGGGATTGGCGACCAGTTCCAGCAACAGCCTGGCGTCGGTGGCGTCCAGGCTCATGCCGGCGTTTTCTCTGGTCATACCACGCAGTATGACATCCCGCCGCCGGTCGCTATTGAGCATTCTGCCCATCCACCGGTCGGCCACTTGCGCAGTTCGCATTCGGGGGGATGCTGTGAGGTAGGACACATTCTCGTGTGTCGACCACCTGGTGAGGAGGCGATCACCCATGCCGGGCAAACCCGAGTATCCGGTGCAGTTGGTGCAGCCGGACGGTCGCCGCGTCCTCGACCGCGAATACGCCGCGCTGGTCGCCGACGTCGGACCGGAGGAGTTGCGAGCGCTGTACGAGGACATGGTGGTCGCCCGCCGGATCGACGTCGAGGCCACCGCGCTGCAAAGACAAGGCCAACTCGGCCTGTGGGCGCCCATGCTCGGGCAAGAGGCCGCCCAGGTCGGCTCCGCGCACGCGCTGCGTCCCGACGATTACGTGTTCTGCAGCTATCGGGAGACGGCGGTCGCCTACTGTCGCGGCGTACCGCCCACCGATCTCACCCGCCTGTGGCGCGGCGTCGCCCACCATTGCTGGGATCCGCACGCGGTGAACATGACCAACCCCAATATCGTCGTCGGCTCCCAGGGCCTGCACGCGACCGGTTACGCGTTCGCGGCGCACATGGACGGCGCCGAGATAACCACCATCGCCTATTTCGGCGACGGCGCCAGCAGCCAGGGCGATCTGGCCGAAGCACTCGGGTTCGCCGCGACCTGGAGCGCGCCCGTCGTGTTCTTCTGCCAGAACAACCAGTGGGCGATCAGTGCCCCGGTGCGGGTGCAGAGCGCGACGCCGATCGCCCGCCGCGCCTATGGCTACGGCATGCCCGGCAAGCAGGTCGACGGCAACGACGCGCTCGCCGTACTCGCCGTCACCAGGCAAGCGGCGGCCAGGGCGCGCACCGGCGGCGGCCCGTCGTTCATCGAGGCGCTCACCTACCGGATGGGCCCGCACACCACGGCGGACGATCCCACTCGTTACCGCTCGGCCGCCGAAACCGAGCAGTGGGCGCGGCGCGATCCGATCGACCGGCTCAGCAGGCTGCTCCAGCGCGAGGGCCACTGGGACGACGCGTTCGCGAGCCGGGTCGCCGAGCGGTCGGACGCGGTGGCCCGAGCGGTGCGCACCGCGACCATCGACACGCCCGATCCCGCGCCGAGCGAGCTGTTCGAGCACGTCTACACCACCCCGCATCCGCTGATCACCGAACAGCGGAGGGCGTACGCGGAGTACCTGGCCGGTGATCCCGGCGGGGCCTCCGGACGAGGAGAAGGAGTCCCGCGATGATCACCACCTTCGCCGCCGCGCTCAACACCGGCTTGCGCCGCGCGCTGGAGGACGATCCGAAGGTCCTGCTGATGGGCGAGGACATCGGCCGCCTCGGCGGGGTCTTCCGGGTGACCGACACGTTGCAGAAGGACTTCGGCGACAACCGTGTCATCGATACGCCCTTGGCCGAATCCGGCATCATCGGAACGGCTTTCGGCATGGCGCTGCGCGGCTACCGGCCGGTGTGCGAGATCCAGTTCGACGGGTTCGTCTATCCCGCCTTCGACCAGATCGTCTCGCACGTCGCCAAGATCAACTATCGCACGCAGGGAAAAGTCAACGCTCCTTTGACAATCCGCATCCCGTTCGGTGGCGGCATCGGTTCGGTGGAACACCACTCCGAATCACCCGAAGCCTATTTCGCCCATACCGCCGGGCTGCGCGTGGTGACACCGAGCAACCCGGCCGACGCGTACTCGATGATCCGCCGGGCGATCGCGCTGAACGATCCCGTGATCTTCTTCGAGCCCAAACGCAGGTACTGGGACAAAGCCGATGTCGACTTCGCCGCGCTCGACCGCGACGGCGGCCTGCCGCTGGATCGCGCGCGCGTCTGCACCACGGGATCGGACGCGACCGTCGTCGCCTACGGCGGGACCGTGGCCACCGCGCTGTCGGCCGCGGGGATCGCCGCGCGGGAGGGGCACTCGCTCGAGGTGATCGACCTGCGCAGTCTCGCACCGATCGACTTCGACACCGTAGAGGAGTCGGTCGCGAAGACCGGGCGGCTGATCGTCACCCACGAGGCGCCGGTATTCGCGGGGCTCGGCGCCGAGATCGCCGCGCGGATCACCGAACGCTGTTTCTATCACCTGGAAGCGCCCGTGCTGCGCGTCGGCGGGTTCGACATCCCCTACCCCCCGGCTAAGCTCGAGAAGCACCACCTGCCCGACCCCGATCGCATTCTCGACGCGGTCGACCGTTCCCTCGCCGCGTGAGGCGGGGTTCGCCGTAGTGAGAGGTGCCGCGTGGAAAATCCTGCCGGTCAGAACCTTTCGTCGTCCGTGCTGGAGTTCCGGCTGCCGGACCTCGGGGAGGGCCTGACCGACGCCGAACTGGTGTCGTGGACGGTGGCCGTGGGCGATGTGGTCGAGTTGAACCAGCCCATCGCCGACGTGGAGACGGCCAAGGCGGTCGTCTCGTTGCCGTCGCCGTTCGCCGGCCGGGTGGTCGAATTGCTGGCGCGGCCGGGCGACACCGTCGCGGTCGGCGCGCCGCTCATTCGCGTGCAGGCGACCGGATCGGCGAGCGCGGGCAGCGACGCACGCCGCGCTTCGGTCTTGGTCGGCTACGGCCCCGAGGCGGAAGCGACGTCCCGGCGGCGTCCTCCCGCGACTCCCTCGCACAACATTTCACCGCCCGGCGACGCGGATACCGGGCGACGCGAGCCGGAACCACCGAGCGACGCGACGCGCGCGGCGGCGACACCCGCCGCGCGAAAACTGGCGCGCGAACTCGGCCTGGACCTGTGGTTCATCGCGGGTTCGGGGCCGGGCGGCGCGGTCACCGTCGAGGACGTGCGCGGCGCGGTGCCCGTCTCGCAGCCGCGTCCCGCCGCACCGGCCACCGTGCCCGCCGCGGCCACCGAGGCGGTTGGCCCGTCCGCGCGCGAGGAACGCACTCCGATCAGCGGCATCCGCAAGCGCACCGCGACGGCGATGTCGTACAGTGCGCGCACCATCCCGCAGGCCGCCACGTTCGTCACCGTCGACTGCACCGCCTCGATGGAACTGCTCGATCATCTGCGCAGCACGAAATCCTTCGCCGGTCTGACCTTGACGCCGCTGGCGTTGGTCGCAAAGGCGGCACTGGCCGCGCTCGCGGACTTTCCCGGCATGAACGTCTTCTGGGACGAGGCCGCCGGCGAAATCGTCACCAAGCACTACGTCAACCTGGGCATCGCGGTGGCCACCGAGCGCGGCCTGCTGGTCCCGAACATCAAAGAGGCGCAGACCCTGAACCTGCGCGACCTGACCCGCGAGATCGCCTGGCTGGCCGAGAACGCGCGCGCGGGCGGCGCGACGCCCGCAGAACTGCGCGGCGGCACGTTCACCGTCACCAACATCGGTGTCTTCGGCGTCGACACCGGCGTCCCGCTGGTCAATCCGGGCGAGTCCGCGATCCTGTGTCTCGGCTCGATCCGAAAGCGGCCGTGGGTCGTGCGCGACGAGATCGCCGTCCGGTGGGTGACCACCCTCGGCGTCTGCTTCGACCATCGCATGATCGACGGCGAGCAGGCGGCCCGCTTCCTGGCCACCACGGCGGATTTCCTGGAGGACCCGCTCACGCTGCTCGGCCGAGTGTGAGACCGCGCCGGTTCGGCGACGGTCAGTCGGTGACGAGCGCCGCCGCGGCGGTGCGGATGACCTCCGGGATCTCGACCGGTTTGCGGGTATCGGCGTCCACGTAGACGTGCACGAAGACACCGGTGGCGGACAGTTCCAGCGCGCCGTCGGCCTCCCGGAAGATGGCCAGATCGTAGGTGATGCTGGAGCGGCCGAGCCGGGAGATGCGCAAGCCGACCTGCAACTGGTCCGGAAAGCTGATCGAGCCGAGGTACTGGCAGGAGGTCTGCGCCACCACGCCGAGCGCGGGCAGCTCGCGGATGTCGGTTCCGGTGGCGTGTATCAACCACGCGTTGACCGCGGTGTCGAAGTACGAGTAGTAGGTCACGTTGTTCACGTGCCCGTAGTGGTCGTTGTCGGCCCACCGGGTCGGCACCGGCCAGAGCACCGGATACTGCTGTGTCACCCGGCCGACGATAGCTCAGTGGGGACGATGCGGTATCCATCGCGCCGCGCGGGGCCTACGTGGCTACGCGTGCTCCCTCCTCCTGGCCTGACCGCACGCGACTGTGCCGGTGGTCGCGCGGAGAGACGCCGAAGTGCCGTTTGAACGCGGTGCTCAGCGCGAAGGCGCTGCCGTACCCGACCTGCCGGGAGATGGCCTCGATGGTGGCATCCGATTCCTGGAGCAGGTCGGCGGCCAGCGCCAGCCGCCATTCGGTGAGAAACGCCATCGGCGGCTCGCCCACCAGATCGGTGAACCGGCGCGCCAGCGCGGCCCGCGACACACCCACCGCCTCGGCCAGGCCCGCGACCGTCCACCCGTGCGCCGGATTGTGCTGGAGCAGGCGCAGGGCCTTGCCGACCAGCGGGTCGCCGTAGGCGTGGTACCAGGCGGGCGCGTCGTTGCGGGCGAACCAGGCGCGCAGCGCGGCGATCAGCACCAGATCCAGCAGGCGGTCCAGTACCGCGCTCTGCGCGGGCTCGTCCTTGGTCACCTCGTCGACCAGGATGTCCAGCACCCGGCTGTCGAGCTCGCCGCGCCGCAACACGAGCACCGGCGGGAGCGCGCGCAGCAGGCGCTGGCTGGCCGCGCCCGCGGACTCGTAGGTGCCGGTGACCATCAGGGTCGCTCCGTCCGGATCGGTCCCCCATTGCCGAACGCCCAGGGTGAGTGTCTCGCAGAGGATCTCACCCTGCGGCGTCTTCGTCACCTGACCGGGATGGATGATGATCTGCGGCTCGGTCGCCGGGTCGTCGGCCACCGTATACGGCGTGGGTCCGCGGAAGATCGCGACGTCGCCTGCGTGCAGCTGCCGCGGCGCCCCCTCCTCGGTGACGATCCAAGCGCCGCCGCGGATCATCGACAGCACGGTCAGCGGAGCTTCGTCCTGGATGCGCAGCGACCACGGCGGATCCAGCAGTGAACACATCAGGAACGCGCCGCGGGCGCGCGGGCCTTCGAGCAGACTTGCGAGCACATCCACCCAACCAGGGTAGACGATCACGCATGATTACGCGCTACCGAACCATAGTCCGTCTCGGTCGCGCCATTATCTGCCCGAGCGGTGGCGCAGATCGCCGGCATCGAAGTACGGAATGCCCGGGCCGCCCGAAACGTTGAAAATGTCAACAGGCCCGCTCGCGGACGTGACGCGCAAAGCCGAGCGTCACGCACGGTCGCACAACCAGGTCAACGGCGCCCTGGACCGGTTCCACGGGCGGGGCTGGCCAGATCGGACGATCCGTCGGTACCGTCGAAGTGGTGTCGAGCCCGACGGTCGATCGTCCGATCCGCGTCGCGCGCGCCGCTGTGTTCACTGTCTTCGCATTGAACGGCTTTCTGCTCGCCATGTGGGTGGTGCACATTCCGGTCATCACCGACCGCACGGGCGTCTCGAAATCCACACTGGGCATGTTCATCCTGTTGATGTCCGGTGCGGGCATCGCCGGGATGCGGCTGGCGGGTCCGCTCGCCGATCGGTTCGGCAGCAGGACGCTGGTCGCCGTGGCAGCGTGCATCGCGTCGGTGGCGGTGATCGGGCCCGGCCTCGCCACCGGACCGTGGGCCTTGGCACTCGCATTGGCCTGTTTCGGCTTCGGCAACGGCGCGCTGGACGTGTCGATGAATACCCAAGCGGTGCTGGTGGAACGGGCCTACCGGCGTCCGATCATGGCCGCTTTCCACGCGCTGTTCTCCGGCGGCGGCCTGCTCGGTTCACTGCTCGCGGCCGCCACCCTTCGTGCGGGCTGGGATGTGAGGGTGACTCTGGTGCTCGCCGCGGTCAGCTGTGTCGCGCTGACCCTCACACTGGCACCGCGGCTGCTGCGGGAAACCAGGCAAGGTCCGGAAGCGTCGGCGCCCCACGGCCGGGCGTCCGTCCACGCGACCGAGCGTGACGACCCACCACCACATCACGACTCGACAGCGCACGCCAGTGCTTCGTCCCGGCACGACGTGATGCCGATCGGCTCCGACACCGCGCGGCCGCTGGATCAGCCCGGCCCCGACCGGATGACAGGTGAGCCCGCCCTTCCCGCGCAGACCTCGCGGCGTCGTCGTCGAGCAGTCGATGTATCGCCGAGCACGCCCCTCGACGCTCACGATCGCGGCCGAAAGGTGTTCGCACTGGCCGCGATCGCCTTCGCGCTTCTGCTGGCCGAAGGCGTGGCCGCCGATTGGAGCGCATTGCAGCTGCGCGAGCATCTCGGCGCCGACGCGGCGACCGCGGCGCTGGCCTTCGGCGCCTTCTCCACCACGATGACGATCGGGCGTTTCGGCACCGACCGGGTCAGTCACGCCTTCGGCCGGGTCGCGGTGGTGCGCTACGGCTCGCTCATCGCGGCCATCGGTTTGGCGGTGATCGTCGTCTCGCCGTGGATTCCGCTGACGCTGCTCGGCTGGACCATGGCCGGGCTCGGACTCGCCGGCGGCATTCCGCAGATCTTCACCGCGGCGGGAAATCTCGGCTCCGCCAGGGCCGCGACCGACATGTCACGGGTGTTCAGCATCGGCTATCTCGGACTGCTCGCCGGTCCCACGATCATCGGCTGGCTCACCGCCGTGATGTCGCTGACCACGGCGATGGTGGTGCCGATGATCGCCATACTGCTCTGCTGCCGGTACGCGAACGTCGTCGCAATGCCGCGTGCGCACTGACCGGCTCACAGACGCAACGCCAGCTCGACCATCGGCACCGCCTCGATACCTGTGCCCGTAGCTTCCTCCACTATCCGGCCGAGATTCCGGAATGCCCGCGGGTGGCTGCGTCGATAGTCGTCGAGGACGACGGCGGACTCGTCCGGGCGCAGCACCCGGGACACCGCCTCGACCCTGAAGCGCGCGCCGATACTCACGTGACAGCGCGGATCGGCGGTGAGATTGCGGAACCACTGCGCCTGTATTCCGAATCCGGACGCGATCACCACGCGGTCCCGGCTCGGCCGCGCCACCTTCTCGAGCACCACATAGCGTGGACGGCCCGAGCTGCGGCCGATGTGCTCCAGCAGCAGGAGCCGCCCTCCGAACAGGAAGCCGAGCCGGGCGCGGAACATCGTGATCGGCGCGCGCACAAACCATCTCGTCCGCAGCAACCGCGCGCCGATACTCGTCATCGTCTCAGGCCGGCCGCGCTCTACTTGGGCGGCACCAGGCACAGGGTGATCGGGTCGGGCTTGGGGTAGACGATCGTGTCGTTCTCGGTCGCCTTCGCTCCGCACGCGGATTTGTCCGCGGTGCCGCGCACGATCCGGCCGATCTTGAAGTCCGCCGACGAACTACAGGCCACCTTGGTGCTGGCGCCGAGGAAACCGCCGTCGATGCAGTCGCCCTCCTTGACGTTCAGCCGCAGGCACAGCGTGTACTCGTTGCTGCCGGTCTGGTAATAGCTGGCGTAATCCTTGGTGGCGCAGTCCGCGTTCGCGCCGTCGAGCCGTTGCGCCACCACGTAGTTGGCTTCGGCATCGGAGCATTCCTTGGTTTCGAACTCGGCTTTGACGGTGGTGCCCGACAGCTTCGCGCACTGGCCGATGTCGATCTTCTCGCCGTCCGAGCGGAACACGGTGCGCCCGCCGACGACCAGCAGGCCGATCACCACGACGACGCCCAGCACGGCGAGGATCTTGCCCACTCCGCCACCGCCGCTCCGATTCTGCTGGGGCGGCGGGCCCGGCGGTGGAAAACCGCCACCGGGGTAGCCCGGCTGCTGCGGATAGCCACCCTGCGGCGGATAACCCGGCTGCGGCTGACCGGGGTAGCCGGGCTGCGGGTAGCCCAGCGGCTGGCCCGGCTGGCCCGGAAAGCCTTGCGGCGTACCGGCAGGCGGTTGCTGCGGATAGCCGGGCTGCCCTGGCGGCGGATAACCGGGCTGCCCTGGCGGCGGATAGTTCGGTGGTGTGGTCATGGATCCCCTCCCCGGGTCTCGCGTGGTTCCGTGCGCACAGGCGACGGGCGAACCCATGGAATCTAGCCGATCAGCGCGAGCCCTGCCGGACCGGTGAATCGCCGCAACGGCTTCGCGCACCGCAGTCGCTCACAGATACAGTCCCGGATTGACCGCATCCCGCGCGACGGCATCGATCCTGGCCTCGCCGTCGCGCACCGCGACGAGGTCGGCCAAGGTCGCGCCGTCCGGATAAGCGCCGGTCTCGCACCCCGGCTCCCGGTCCAGCCAGGCCGCCGCCTCCACGCTGGACAGCCGCCCGATCTCGATCCGCGCCAGACAACGGCCCGACCGCGTCACCGCGGGGTGCAGGCGCGACAGGTCCTCGTTGGTGGTGATGGCGACGAGCACGTCCCGGCCCTGGCCGAGCATGCCGTCGGTCAGGTTCAACAGCCGCGACAGTCCCTGCCCGGCGGCCTCCTTGGCCTCACCGCGGATCAGTTCGTCGCAGTCCTCCAGCACCAGCATCCGCCAGCGGGGCGCGCCCTCGTCGGCATTGTCGACGCCCGCGGCCACGTCCATCAGATAGCCGGGCTTGCCGAACATCACCTCGGGATCGAGCACGCAGTCGAACTGGCACCAGGCGCCCCAGGCTCGCGCCAGCGCGCGCAGCGCGGTGGTCTTCCCCGTGCCGGGAGGTCCGTGCAGCAGCACCAGACGGCCGCGCACGTCGACGGCGGTGAGCGACATCAGGCGATCCATCGCGGCGGCGACCTCGCCCGTGTAGTTACCGCGGATCGACGACCACTCGGGCGCCGAGATCGAGCGCGCGCGCCGCTGCGGGCCGTGGGTGTGCATGTGCCAGAAGCCCATCTCCACGGTGTCGCCGACCTCCGGCGGCGCCGCCGCGTCCCGGATCGCCTCGGCGAGCAGCTCATCCGCGAGCGTGTCGCTGACGGCGGTGACCTCGACCATCGCCGAACCGCCCGACCAGCGGACCGACCGCAGCGACCAGCCGGGACCGGTCACCAGCGTCGACCCGCTGTCGTTGTCGCGCACCGTGCGCACCACGCGGCCGCGTCCGGGACGCAGCGGCGCTTCCGGCCGCACCCGCTCCAGATGCGCGGTGCGCGCGCACGGCTGATCACCGCGCAGGAACGGACCGAGCGCGAGGGCATCGATCGCGTCGCGGATCGAGTAGGTGGAGTCGACTACCACGGTCCACGGCAGCCGCTCGGCCGGATCGGCCGAGGGCTCCCCCGGGCCGATCAACCGAAGAGGCTCATGACGTGCGGACACTCGGAGAATGATCCAGGGCTACGGGCCGCGATGTCCATCGAATTACGAAAGCGCTCCTCCACCGAAGGGTGGAGGAGCGCTTCGTGAGAACCTCTGACCTACAACGCCTTCAGTTCCTCGGTGACTGCTCCGACGGATTTCTTGGCGTCGCCGAACAGCATGGAAGTGTGGTCGGCGTAGAACAGTGGGTTGTCGATGCCGGCGAAACCACTGTTCATCGACCGCTTGAGCACGATGACGCTCTTGGCTTGGTCGACGTTGAGCACGGGCATGCCGTAGATCGGGCTGGCGGTGTCCTCGCGGGCGGCGGGGTTGGTGACGTCGTTGGCGCCGATCACCAGGGCGACATCGGTGCGGTTGAATTCGCCGTTGATGTCGTCCATTTCCTTGAGCGCGTCGTAGGAGACCTCGGCCTCGGCCAGAAGGACGTTCATGTGACCGGGCATGCGACCGGCGACCGGATGAATGGCGTATTTGACCTCCACGCCCTTGGCTTCCAGCAGCGCGGCCATCTCCTTGACCGCGTGCTGCGCCTGCGCGACGGCCATGCCGTAGCCGGGCACCACGATCACCTGGTTGGCGTAGGCCATCTGGATCGCGGCGTCCGCGGCGGAGGTGGCCT
Source organism: Nocardia sp. NPDC057455 (assembly GCF_042802775.1). Taxonomy (NCBI): domain Bacteria; kingdom Bacillati; phylum Actinomycetota; class Actinomycetes; order Mycobacteriales; family Nocardiaceae; genus Nocardia; species Nocardia sp. NPDC057455. The sequence continues at coordinate 58,727 of NZ_JBHVDM010000024.1, forward strand.
TGGCCTGCTTCGCCTCGCCACCGGAGGCCCCCGGGGCGGTTCCGCCGCCGCCGAAACCGCCCGCGACGATGGCCGGGATGGACCGGTTCATCGCCTTGGCCATCAGGTTGGTCAGGATGGTGCCCGAGGCGCCGACGATCATGCCCGCGACGATCATCGCGGTGTTGTTCAACGCCAGACCCGCGGCCGCGGCCGACAAACCGGTCAGCGCGTTGAGCAGGGAGATGACCACGGGCATGTCCGCGCCGCCGATCGGCAGCACGACCATCAACCCGAGCACACCGGCTGCCACCAGCACCGCGATCATCCACAGCTGCGACACCCCGTCACCGGTGGCGCCGATGCCGATCACCACCGCGGCGGCGATCGCGCCCAGCAGCAGCAACAGGTTCAACGGTTGCTGCAGTTTGCCGATCCCGATCGGGCGGCCGGGCAGGATCTCCTGCAGCTTGCCGAACGCGATCAACGATCCCCAGAACGACACCGAACCGATGATCGCCGCGAACAGCGACCCGATCACGATGTGCACGGTGGGTTCCTCGTCGAAGTGCGAGAAGCCCTGCGAATTGATGAATTCCGACCACGCGATCAGCGCGACCGTGCCACCGCCGACACCGTTGAACGCGGCCACCAGCTGCGGCATCGCGGTCATCTTGGTGTACTTCGCGGGCGGCACGCCGAGCACGACACCGACCACCAGGCCGGCGATGATGAGAATCCAATTGTCGGTGTGGCGGATCGAGATCAGTGTCGCGACCACCGCGAGCGCCATGCCCACCGCGGCGATCAAGTTGCCGCGCACCGCGGTCTTCGGGCCGGTCAAACCCATCAGACCGTAGATGAACATGCCGAACGACACGATGTAGAGACCGTTCACCAAATAGGTGACGTTGTCGAAGGTGTGCATCACTCACCCGCCTTCTGCGTGGCAGCGGGCTTCTTGCCCTTGAACATCCCCAGCATGCGGTCGGTGACCACGAAACCACCGATCACGTTCAGGGTTCCGAACACCACCGCGACGAACAGGATGATCTGCGTCAGTATCGACGGGTCGGCCACGTTGCCCAGGGTGACCAGCGCACCCAGCACCACGATGCCGTGAATGGCGTTGGTGCCCGACATCAGCGGCGTGTGCAAAGTGTTCGGCACCTTGGAGATCACGGCGAAACCCACGAACCCGGACAGCACCAGGATCGCGATATTCGCCAGCAATTCGGTATACATCAGTTCTCCACCTTCGCCTCGGTCGCGTCCGTCACCTCAGCGGCGTCGGCTGCCCCGCCTGCTGCCTCAGCTGCGTCGGCTGCCTCAGCCGCTTCGCTCGCCTCAGGGGCCTCAGGGGCCTCGGTCGCAGCACGGGTGACGCAGGAATCCGCGAGCACCTGGTCGCTGAAGTCGGGCGCGAGCTTGCCGTCGACCAGCATCAGTTCCAACAGCGCCGCGATGTTCTTGGAGTACAACTCCGAGGCGTGTTCGGGCATGGTGGCGGGCAGGTTCAACGGCGAGGCGATGGTCACCTCATGCTTGACCACGACCTCGCCGGGCTCGGTCAGCTCGCAGTTGCCGCCGGTCTCACCGGCCAGGTCCACGATCACGCTGCCGGGCTTCATGCCCTCCACCGCCGCGGCGGTCACCAAGCGCGGCGCGGGACGCCCCGGCACCAGCGCGGTCGTGATCACCACGTCGAAGCCCTTGATCGCGTCTTCCAAAGCCTGCTGCTGGGTCGCCTTCTCCTCGTCGGTGAGTTCGCGGGCGTATCCACCCTCACCGGCGGCGTCGATCCCCAGATCCAGCCATTGCGCACCCACCGACCGCACCTGATCGGCGACCTCGGGACGCACGTCGTAACCGGTGGTCCGTCCGCCGAGGCGCTTGGCCGTGGCCAAAGCCTGCAAACCCGCGACACCCACACCGAGCACCAGCACCGTCGCCGGCTTCACCGTGCCCGCCGCCGTGGTCAGCATCGGGAAGAACCGCGTCGACTCCGAGGCCGCCAGCAACACCGCCTTGTAGCCCGCCACGTTCGCCTGGGAGGACAACGCGTCCATCACCTGCGCGCGCGAGATCCGCGGTATCGCCTCCACCGCAAACGCTTGCACACCCGCCGACTTCAGCGCGCCGATCTGATTGTCGGCGTTGCGCGGGGCGAGGAAACCGATCAGCGTCTGTCCCGACGACAGCTTCGCGACTTCGGCGTCACTGGGCGGGGCGACCTTCACCACCACATCCGCCGACCACGGATCACCGATCGTCGCGCCCGCCTCCACGTAGGCCGCATCCGGAATCAGCGCGCCCTGTCCGGCCCCGGACTCGACGACGACCTCCACGCCCTGCTTCACCAGGCTCGGAATGATCTTCGGCACCAAAGCGACACGTCGTTCGCCCGCGTTGGATTCGCGAACGACACCGACACGCGCGCCGCGCGGCGATGGATCGCCTACGCTCTGCGTTGTCTCCACTTGTCAGACTTCCTTCTCTTACTGAGCTTCAGGCAACGGGCAGACGACCGGACGATGTTACCGTCGAGTAAGTTCGTCCAAATCCTCGCAACTGTACCCGGCCGGCGGTGAGCGTAGCTGAGATGCCCGTCACACACGCCGGGCGAATCGCGCCGCTGCGCCGGGGGTTCACCGGTCGCCACGGAGCGAGCCGCCCTCCACCGAAGCAGCGGTCCACCCTTGTTCCTTCTCGTTCTGTGATCGTGGTCGCCGCGAGTGAACACGGCAAGACCGTACGTAAAAGTCTGTTACCAACCTCGAGGTGGGGACCGAATCGGAAGTTCGGCGTGCCGGGACGCGGCGACGCGCGTCGCACCGATCGACGCTCCGGGGTGTTCCGCTCGGCTCGTACGCCGTATGGTCCAGCGTGTGAACGACTGCGTCTTCTGTCGCATCGTGGCAGGCGAGGCACCGGCGGCGAAGGTGTACGAGGACGACACGCTCTGCGCGTTCCTCGACATCCGGCCGGTCGCCCGCGGGCACACGCTGGTCATACCGAAAAGGCACGCCGCCGAGTTGGAAGACCTCGACGCCGAACTCGGCGCGCGGATCTTCCGGGCCGGGCATCGGCTCGCGCTGGCGATCCGGCGCAGTAGCCTCGCCGCCGACGGCGCCAATCTGGTGCTCAACGACGGAACCGCCGCGTTCCAGACCGTGCCGCACGTCCACCTGCACGTCATCCCGCGCAGACACGGCGACACGCTACGGTTCGCCACAGGATTCCTGCTGCGGCGTCCCCACGATCCGGTGACCACCGCCGCGGCCATCCGCGACGGCATCGCGGCATTGGACAACGAGGGCGAACGCCCGGATAAGGAAATCGACGGATGACCGAGACGTTCGATCGGACCGCGCTGATCGACCTGCTGGCGCGGCAATGGGACGCGATCGACGCGCTGGTCGCCGCACTGGACGAGGACCGCTGGCGCACCCCGTCGTCGCTGCCCGGCTGGACCGTGTTCGACGTCCTCGCCCACGTGGTCGGCACCGAATCCTGGCTGCTGGGCGACCGGCCGCCCGCGCACGACCCGACCACGGTGAAGACCGATGTGCGCACACTCTCCTACGTGCGCAACGAGACCGCGGTGCTCAACGAGATCTGGGTGGACCGGTTGCGTCCGCTGTCCGGCGCCCGGCTGCTCGAGCTCTATCGCGACGTCGTCTCGCGCAGGCGGGCGGCGCTCACGGCCATGGGCGACGCCGAGTGGGAGAAGGAGACGGTCTCGCCGATCGGGCAGGTGACCTACGGCAGGTTCATGCGCGTGCGGTTGTTCGACTGCTGGATGCACGAACTCGACATCGCCGACGCGCTCGGCGTGCCGGTGGAAGAAGGCGGCCCGCGCGGCGCATCGGCGTTCGAGGAGTTCGCGGGCAGCATCCCGCGCGTGGTGGCGAAGAAGGGCGAGGCGCCGGCCGGCACGCGGATCACCTTCGCGCTGACCGGCCCTTTGGCCAGGACCTTGCACATCGAGGTGGCGGGCCGGGCGCGGTATGTGGACGCGTTCGATGAACCCGCCACGGTCGAGATCAGCATGGATTCGGGGCTTTTCGTGCGGCTCGGCGGCGGTCGGACGACCGCCGAAAAGCACTTGGACGAGATCACCGTCCAGGGCGACGCCGAACTCGGGCAGCGCCTCGTGCGCCACCTGGCCTTCACCATCTGATCCGCGGTGCGGCTGTTTCTGTCCAGCTACCGCTTCGGGGCGCATTACGAGCGGCTCGCCGCACTCGCGGGCCCGCCCGGCCGGGTGGCGCTGATTCCGAACGCCTGCGACGCCTGGCCGCAAGCATGGGCGGGCGCGGTGACCAGTGACATGTCTCCGCTGCGCAAGCTCGGCTACCGGCCCGAGGTGCTCGACCTGCGCGAGTACGCCGGGCGAGAGGCCGAGCTGGAACGGAAGCTGGCCGAATTCCCGCTGGTGTGGGTGCGCGGCGGCAACACATTCGTGCTACGAGCCCAGTTCGCCCGCAGCGGAGCGGACCGGGTTCTTCCCCGTCTGCTCGCCTCCGACGCGCTGGTCTACGCCGGTTACAGCGCCGGGGCCTGTGTACTGACCCCCGACCTGCACGGCCTGGAGTCGGTGGACGACCCAGGCGAGGTCGCTCCGGCGTGCGGAATCGAACCGCGATGGGACGGACTGGGATTGGTCGACCGCCGGATCGTGCCGCACATCGATTCGGCCACCGACCCCGAGGGCGACTGTGCTCGCCTCGCCGCCCGCTACCGCGCCGAAGGCGTCGCGCACTGGGCCCTGACCGACGAGGACGCGATCGTCGTCGACGGCGCGCGCACCGAGGTGCTGATCAATCCGGCGACGTCCTGAACGTCCGCAGCCATTGCTCGAGATCGTGCACGCGGTAGCCGTAGATCCGCGCTCGGGCCGGATCCGCGCCCCGGAGCGGTCTTCGGCGTGGCGCTAGTGCGCGTCGAGCCGACACGGCCGCAGGCCGCGCTACGTCCAGGTGTTCACGTCGCTTCCGGCGCGAGTTCCGGTTCCGGCTCGACCGAGCGGCGGAAGACCACCCAGCGCATCGCGCTGTACATGTAGACGGCCTCGCACGCACCCGCCAGCAACCGGGACAGGTGATACTCCAGACCGAGCGCGGTGAGTCCGCTGCCGACGCCGAGGATGAACGCGAGGTAGTTGACCACAACCACCAGCACGTACACCGTGGCCTGCTTGCCGACCGGCGCGTGGGAATGGAAGTTGAACCGCCGGTTGAGCACGAAGGCGAGTCCGAACGCGCACACATACGCGATGGTCACCGACAACCACACGGGCAGATCGAACCAGCCGTGCAAGACGGTGAGCAGCGCCAAGTCGACGGCGAAGGTGCCGCTGTTGATCAGCGCGAAGCCAAGGAAGGTCGGCGGAACGAGCCGGTCCAGCCCGAACGGAAGCCGGTCCACGACCGCCTCGCACCAGTGGGTGAACCGATCGGCGATCGTGTCGGCGGTCTCGGACAGCTCGTGCACGCGACCAGGGTGCCAGCGGCAGATGTCCGGCAGATGAGCGGGCGGCGACCGCTCGGTGGCTCAGCTGATCTGTGCTCGGCCGGGATCGTCCTCGGCTCGGCCCAAGCCGGCCCAGACCGCCGGGCAGCGCCGCCACGCGACATCGTTCGCGTCCGCCAACAGCGCCTCCAGCAACTGGTGATACCACTGTGGCGCGTGACATCACATTCCGGGGCTTCCGCGCGCCACACGCGTATAGGTCGGCCGATCAGCGAATCCCGGGCACGGGCGGCTAGCGTGAGGTTGTGGACCTGCATGACTTGATCGCCGCTCTCCCCGACGGCACGGTGCTCACCGACGCCGACCTGCTGGCGGGCTATCGGCAGGACTGGGCGCGCGATCCGGACGCCGGGACCGCCCTCGCCGTGGTGCGGGCCACCAGCACCGACGACGTGGCCGCGACGCTGCGGTGGGCCGCGGCGCATCGTGTCCCGGTGATCCCGCGCGGAGCCGGATCCGGGTTGTCCGGGGGCGCCACGGCCGTCGACGGAGCGATCGTGCTGACCACCGAGCGGATGCGCGAGATCACCGTCGACCCGGTCACCCGGACCGCCGTGGTGCAGCCGGGCCTGCTCAACGCCGAGGTCAAGCGCGCGGTCGCGCAGCACGGTCTGTGGTACCCGCCCGACCCGTCGTCGTTCGAGATCTGCTCGATCGGCGGTAACGCGGCGACGAACGCGGGTGGGCTGTGCTGTGTGAAGTACGGCGTGACAACCGATTACGTGCTCGGGATGCAGGTCGTGCTCGCCGACGGCGCCGTCGTGCGGCTGGGTGGTCCGCGTTTGAAGGACTCGGCCGGGCTGTCGCTGACCAAGCTGTTCGTCGGCAGTGAGGGCACGCTCGGGGTGATCACCGAGCTGACCTTGCGACTGCTGCCCGCGCAACCGCCGCAGAGCACGGTCGTCGCGAGCTTCCCGACGCTCACCGCCGCCACCGAGGCGATCCTGACCATCACCGGCGAACTGCGGCCCTCGATGCTCGAATTCATGGACTCGGTGTCGATCAACGCCGTGGAGGACGAGTTGCGGATGGGATTGGACCGGCAGGCGGCCGCCCTGCTGGTCGCGCGCTCCGACGCACCCGGCGAATTCGCCAGGCGCGAAGCGGAGATCATGGCGGCGGCCTGCGAGAAAGCAGGCGCCACAGAGGTTTTCCACACCGAGGACCCCACCGAGGGCGAGGCGTTCGCGGCTGCCCGGCGTCTGGCGATCCCCGCCGTGGAGAAGCTCGGGCCGCTGCTGCTCGAGGACGTCGGCGTCCCGCTGCCCCGGCTCGGTGAGCTGGTGCGCGGCGTCGCCGAGATCGCCGAGCGCAACGCGGTGACGGTGTCGGTGATCGCGCACGCGGGCGACGGCAACACCCACCCGTTGATCGTGCACGACCCCTCCGACGCGGATCTCACCGCGCGGGCGCATCGCGCTTTCGGCGAGATCATGGACCTGGCCATCGCCCTCGGCGGCACCATCACCGGTGAACACGGCGTCGGGCGATTGAAGAAGGCATGGCTGCCCGATCAGCTCGGCCCCGACGTGATGGCCCTGACCCGGCGCATCAAGGACGCGCTCGATCCGGACGGCATCCTCAATCCCGGCGCGATCCTATGACCGCCGCGACGGAACATTCCCAGCCGACTAGGAGTTCTACCCGAACATGACGACCAGGCTCGAACACAACGTCGCCGACACCCGTTTCGAGATCTATATCGACGACACCCTCGCCGGGTACGCCGACTATGCCGAACGCGAGAGCCCCAAGGTCCGCGACTTCCACCACACCATGACCTTCCCCGAATTCCGGGGCCGTGGAGTAGCCGCCCAGGTCGTCGAATACGCCCTCGACGACTCACGCGAGTCCGGCTTCTCCGTCATCCCCACCTGCTGGTACGTGGAGAAGTACATCGCCGAACACCGCGAATACGGGGACTTGGTCTCCTGAGGCGCCGACCGGCTCAACCGTTGCTCGCGGCGAGCAAGCCCCGGATATCGATCTTCGTCATGCCGTGCACCGCGCTCAGAATCCGTTCGGCCGTCGCCGGTTCGGCGCTCTCCAGCAGCTCGCCCAGGGCTTTCGGGATCACCTGCCAGGTCACGCCGAAACGGTCGGTCAGTGAACCGCCAGGCCCTTCGCTCCCGCCATCGGTGAGGCCTGCCCACACGGTGTCCACCTCATCCTGCGAAGCGCACTCGACATACATCGAGAGCGCTCCGGTGAAGGCCCACTGCGGCCCGCCGTTGTAGGCGATGTACCGCTGTCCGGCCAGTTCGAAGGTGACGGTAGTGGCGCGACCGTCCGCGGCGCGCTGGATGTCGAGGATCCGGGAGTCGGTGATCAGCCTCGTGTAGTGGTCGGCGGCCTGCTCGGCCAGGCCGTCGAACCACAGGAACGTGCTCATCTGCATGCTTTTCCTCCTCTGTTGCGGGCCACTGCCCCGGTGAACCGTGTGTAGTCCTTCAGTTCGACTACTTCGGCGACTTTTTCCATGCCTCGGCCGACCAGGCGCCTCGGCAGGAACGGCAGCATCCGGACGGTCAGGTTGCGCAGCCGGAGCTGCCCACGTGAGTCCGGCATCAGACCGCCGTCGCCCGCGGCCCGGGCGAACTCTTGGGCGCGGGCGGCGAACTCGCGCATCTCCCGCTGGTAAGCGGCGTAGGCGAGGCGATGGTCCCCATCGGCCGCGGCGAGTTCACCGGCCAGGATGTAGGCACCGACCAGCGCCAGGCTGGTGCCGATGCCCGACATCGGCGAGGCGCAGTAGCCGGCATCCCCGACGAGTACCGTCCGCCCGCGTGACCAGGTGTCCACGTGCACCTGGTCGACCCGGTCGAAGTAGAAATCAGGCGCCTCCCAGATGCTGGAGAGCATCCGGGGGATCTCCCACGCGTCACCTTGGAAGGCGGAGACGACGATCCGTTTCTGCTCGTCGATATCACGCTTGTCGTATCCCACGGGGGCCGAGCGCAGGAAGAATCCCGCCAACGCCTCTCCTGGAACAGGTTTCGGGTACAGCCCGGCTGTCCGGCCGGGCCGGCCGTCCCCGGCGGGAATGGTGTACATCATCTGCCAACCGTCGTGCTCGAGCGCCGTGGTGGTACTGAACAGAGCGATGTAGCAGCCGAGATCGCGGACGTAGCGCTGCTCCGGGCCGAAAACCAGACCGCGGACAGTGGAGCGCACCCCGTCCGCGCCGACCAGCAGGTCGAATCGCCTCGACCCACCGTTCGCGAAGTCGACACGCACGCCGTTCTCGTCCTCGTCGACGGCGGTGATCGAGTCACCGAAGACGTATTCGACGTCGTCACGGGTCGTGTCGTAGAGGATTCTGGCCAAATCGGTACGCAGTATCGCCATCTCGGCGACCGGGCCGCCCGAGTGTCCGAACACGTCGGTACCCAACGTCGCGACGCGCTTGCCCGCGCGATCGACGAACGCCAATCCGCGTGCCCCGGTGTGCGCCTTCCGGACTTGGGCGACGATGCCGGTCCGCTCGGCCACTTCCCGGGCGGTACCGCGGATGTCGACTGCGTGTCCACCGCTGCGAGGTGCGGCCGCGCGTTCCACCACCGTCGGTTGGAAACCGTACTTCCGCAGCCAGTACGCCAGGGTCGGCCCGGCGATCCCGGCCCCGGAGATGAGGATGCTCCGATTCTTCATGCGTTCTCCCTGCTGGCAGCGGGCTGCCGATAGAGGTGGTTACGGAGGATGGACGATCACCACCCTCCACATCCGCGCGTACGCCGTATCTGCGACATGGTCCACCGTATCCAGGCTCCCCCAAAATTGCTATTTATCAGGGAAATAAGTGTATTGTTCAGTTTCAAATCGAACTAGTACACTTGTGCCTCCCAGCGCCCTGACACGAGGGAACGGAGAACCCCTATGTCGTCATCAACCCCGCGGCCTGATCCGCCGTACCGGACGATCGTCGCGGAGATCCGCGCCCGGATCACGACCGGCGACCTGCGCCCTGGCGACCGCGCTCCCTCGATCCGGCAGATCGCCCAGCGCTGGGGCGTCGCGGTAGCCACCGCGACCAGAGTGACGGCGACCCTCCGCGCGGAGGGGCTGGTCGAAACCCGAGTCGGTTCCGGCACGGTGGTCAGCGCGCGCAGGCCGGCGGCATCCCGTCCCGCCATCTCCTCGGCGCCGCGGCCATCCGGCCTCTCCGATCAGGCGCTGAACCGGAACGACGTGATCCGCAGTGCCATCAGGATCGCCGACACCGAGGGACTGGACGCGGTGTCGATGCGAAGACTCGCGGCCGAACTCGGCGTCGGCCCGATGTCGCTGTACCGGCACGTCGAAAGCAAAGATGAACTGCTGACGCACATGGCCGACATGGCTTTCGGCGAACTCGAGCTCCCCGAGCCGGGACCGGACGGCTGGCGCGCCAAGCTCGAACTGATCGCCCGCAGGCAGTGGCAACTGTGCCAGCGACACCTGTGGCTGCCCGAGGTCATCTCGTTCACCCGCCCCTTGCTCGCACCCAACACGATGGCGCAAACCGAGTGGACACTACGCGCCCTCGACGGACTCGGACTGCCCATGACCACCCGCATGCACGAAGCCCTCACCCTGCACGCACTGGTCCTCGCCCTCGCCAGGTCGATGGCGGAAGAAGCCGAAGCCGAACAGGACTCCGGCATGACCCTCGACCACTGGCGCATCGCACTCCGGACACGAGCACACGACCTCCTCGCCAGCGGCCAATTCCCCCTACTGGCAACGATCCCCGAGCCATCGACCCTGAACGAACTCTTCGAATACGGCCTCGCACGCCACCTCGACGGCTTCGCCGCCCTACACAGCCATGGGTCCGTGAGTGGCACATGAGCGAGAGGTCTACTCGCGTTTTGCCGCAGCCATGTGCCACTCGCGGAGGTCAGGACGGTGGTGAAGGCGTCCCAGTGGCACGGCGTCCGCTTCGGCTTGCCGAAGGCATGGACGCCTTTCGGTGACAGGTGGGCGTCGGGGGATCCGGAAGGCGCTACTGTGCGCGCGGCGCGGCGATTTCCTCGCTGGGACTGTCCAGCGGTCAGCTGACACCACGAGTGCGGAGCAATCGGGATTCCAGTTCGACGCTGCTCACACTGGGGTGCCGCCGAGCTACGAACTGCGCGGGGGGCGAGAGACAGACGTTCGGGCGGCCCGTACACACCTCGACGGCCCGAAGAGGGCCTGAGATGCGTTCCGGGACCGCCCGAACGCCCGCACATCTACCGGAACATCACTTGAGCAGGGCGCGCGACATCACCAGACGCTGGATCTGGTTGGTGCCCTCGTAGATCTGGGTGATCTTCGCGTCACGCATCATGCGCTCCACCGGGAAGTCGGTGGTGTAGCCCGCGCCGCCGAACAGCTGGACGGCGTTGGTGGTGACCTCCATGGCGACATCGGAGGCGAAGCACTTCGCGGCGGCGGAGATGAAGCCGAGGTTCGGCTCGCCGCGCTCGGCGCGGGCGGCCGAGGTGTACACCATGAGACGAGCGGCCTCGACCTTCATCGCCATGTCGGCGAGCATGAACTGGGTGTTCTGGAAGTCGGCGATCGACTTGCCGAACTGCTTGCGGTCCTTGGTGTAGGCGATGGCCGCGTCCAGCGCGCCCTGGGCCAGGCCAACGGCCTGCGCGCCGATGGTGGGGCGGGTGTGGTCGAGGGTTTGCAGCGCGGTCTTGAAGCCGGTGCCCGGCTCGCCGACGATGCGGTCACCCGGCACGCGGCAGTTCTCGAAATACAGCTCGGCGGTGGGCGAGCCCTTGATGCCCAGCTTGTGTTCCAGCGGGCCGACCACGAAGCCCTCGTCGTCCTTGTGCACCAGGAAGGCCGAGATGCCGTTGGCGCCCTTCTCCGCATCGGTCACCGCCATCACGGTGTACCAGGAGGACTTGCCGCCGTTGGTGATCCAGCACTTCGAGCCGTTGATGATCCAGTCGTCACCCTCCTGCTTGGCCCGGGTGCGCATGCCTGCCGCGTCCGAGCCCGCCTCGCGCTCGGACAGCGCGTAGGAGGCCATCTCGCCGTTGACGATATCCGGCAGCACCTTCTGCTTCAGCTCCTCGGAGCCGTTCAGGATCAGGCCCATGGTGCCGAGCTTGTTGACCGCGGGGATCAGCGAGGACGAGCCGCAGACGCGCGCGACCTCTTCGATGACGATGCAGGTGGCCACCGAGTCGGCGCCCTGGCCGCCGTAGGCCTCGGGCACGTGCACGGCGTTGAAGCCGGAGGCGTTGAGCGCGGTGAGCGCCTCCTCCGGGAAGCGGGAGTTGCCGTCGACGTCCTTGGCGTGCGGGGCGATCTCCTTCTCCGCGAGAGCGCGGATCGCGGCGCGCAGCTCATCGTGGAAGTCCTCGAGCTTGAACAGGTCGAAATCGGGGTTTCCCGCCATTGGGCTTCACTCCTGGTCGTCGGTGGTGATCGCCGCTTTCCGCCGAGAAAGCAACGTATCGGCACTCAGTGCCACGTATAGGTCGAGTATACCCATATGGACGCCCATCACATGGGAGGATGACGTGGCACTCAGTGTCAGATTGGTCGCACTCCGCGCCAGGTCACAGGGTACCTAGCTTGCGGACCAGCAGGTCTGCGATCTGCCTCGGCGCGGCATCGCGCGGGAACACGGCGACGACCAGTTCGTCGGGGTTCACCACACGCCCGGCCCCGCGCGGGATCGCGGCCAGCTCCAACCGCAGGTCGGCGGCGCCGGCGTCCGACTCACCGCGCACCATCCGGCGCAGCAGGTAGTTGTGCGTCGCCGTCACGGCGGCGGCGAACTGCACCCGCGCCAGATCGGGGGCTTCGGGCAGCCGCTCGCGCAGGAAGTCGGTGAACAACCGTTCGTAGCGGAACACCGTGACGATCTCGCGCTCACGCAGCGCGGGCACCCGGCGCACCACCTGATACCGGCGCGCCGCGATCTCCCGCCACTGCGTGAATCGCTCGAACACCTGCACCACCGCCGCGCACACCGCCTCCCACGGGTCCTCGCGCGACGCGGACAGGAACTGCTCGGCCTGCGCCAGCTGCGACTCGTGATCGGCGAAGATCACGTCCTCTTTCGACCGGAACTGCCGGAAGAACGTCCGCCGCGAGATCCCCGCCGCCTCCGCGATCTCGTCCACCGTCGTCGCCTCGTACCCCTTCTCGGCGAACAACCGCAGCGCCTGATCCGCCACCGTGAGCCGAAAATGCGCGGTGTCGTCGCCTCCCCGCATCCGAGCGATATCCCCTGTAGTCACGACCTCACACCGTAGTCAGCAACCGAAACCACAAGTTCTCCACGCCGGAGATTCCGTTGTCGCGCCATCTCGAGCCGAGCTCTGTGGGCCGATTCGGCGGTTGGCCGGGACCCCGGCCAACTGCCGAGCCGAGGGCCGGTTCGGGGGCAGGCCGGGACCCGGCGAACGGGTCGCCGACGCTGACCGCGTCATTCACGGAGCCCCCACAAGGGAACCGCCGCTCAGCCCAAGAGCTTCGTGCGCAGTGCGTCGTCCTTCTCCAGCACCATCTGCTCGAGCCCGGCCTGGAACTGTTCCATGCGGGTGCGCAGGGATTGGTCGTGGGCGGCGAGGATGCGGGCGGCGAGCAGGCCGGCGTTGCGGGCGCCGCCGATGGAGACGGTCGCGACGGGCACGCCCGCGGGCATTTGCACGATGGACAGCAGGGAGTCCATGCCGTCGAGGTGCTTCAGCGGGACCGGCACTCCGATCACCGGCAGCGGCGTGGCGGAGGCGACCATACCGGGCAGGTGGGCCGCGCCGCCCGCACCGGCGATGACGACCTTCAACCCGCGGCCCGCGGCGTCACGCGCGTAGTCGAGCATGCGCTGCGGAGTGCGGTGCGCCGAGACGACGCCCACCTCGAAGCGGATACCGAATTCCGCCAGCGCCTCCGCGGCGGCCTCCATGGTCGGCCAGTCGGAGTCGCTGCCCATGATCAGGCCGACAGCCGGGCCGATGGCCACTTCTTCACTCATGCGGATCCCATCCGTCGGTCCAGATCGCGTGCGACATCCAGTGCGCCGCCCGCTCGGCCTTCTCCCTGACCTCGGCCACGTCGTCGCCGAGGATGTTGACGTGCCCGATCTTGCGGTCGGGACGCTCGCTCTTCCCGTACAGGTGCACCTTCGCCTCCGGGATCCGGGCGAACAGATGGTGCAGCCGCTCGTCCATCGACATCTCCGGGGCCTGCGGCGCACCGAGGATGTTCGCCATCACGGTCACCGGCGCCAGGGGCGCGGTGTCGCCGAGCGGGTAGTCGAGCACGGCGCGCAGATGCTGCTCGAACTGCCCGGTGCGGGCGCCGTCCATGCCCCAGTGCCCGGAGTTGTGCGGGCGCATGGCCAGCTCGTTCACCAGCAGTTCGCCGTCGGTGGTCTCGAACAGCTCCACCGCCATGACGCCGACGACGCCGAGTTCCCCGGCGAGGTTCAACGCCATGGTCTCCGCCGCGGCGGCCGTGTCCTCCGGCAGGTCGGGCGCGGGCGCGATGACGACCGCGCACTGGCCCTTGCGCTGCACGGTCTCCACCACCGGCCAGGTCGCCGCCTGCCCGAACGGCGAACGTGCCACCATCGCCGACAGCTCGCGCTTCAGGTCGATCCTGGCTTCCGCCAGCAACTGGACGCCGTAGGCCAGCTGGTCGGTGACGATCGCCGCGGCCGCGTCGGCGGACTCGGGCATCCACACGCCGCGTCCGTCGTAGCCGCCGCGCACCGCTTTCAGCACGATCCGCCAGCCGTGCTCGTCGCCGAAACGCACCGCGTCGGCGACCGAGGTCACCGGCGTGAACGCGGGCACGGGCAGCCCGAGTCCGCTCAGTTTGGTGCGCATCGCCAGCTTGTCCTGCGCGTAGAGCAGCGCCTGCGGCGGCGGCTGCACATTGACGCCCTCGGCGACCAGCGCCTCCAAGTGCTCGGTCGGCACGTGCTCGTGGTCGAAGGTCAGCGCGTGCGAGCCGACCGCGGCCTTGCGCAGCGCACCCAGGTCGGTGTGGCTGCCGAGCACCACCTCGGGGCTCACCTGGGCGGCCGGGTCCTCGGGGTTCTCGGCCAGCACGCGCAGCCGCTGGCCCAGCGCGATCGCCGCCTGGTGGGTCATGCGTGCCAGCTGGCCGCCACCGATCATGGTGACGGTGGGCATTGCGGATGGGTCGAAGGAACGTGCGCTCACGTCGGACAATATTGTCATGTCCGGCGCGAATGATCGGTACCGGTACACTCCGGTCTTGTGTCATTCGTCGACGACGTGGTCAGCGTCCTCCCCAAGCCGGTGCAAGATGTCGCGTACCGGCATCGGGAGTTGATCAAATTCGCGATCGTCGGCGCGACCACGTTCGTGATCGACAGCGGCATCTTCTACGCCCTCAAGTGGACGGTGCTCGCGGAGAAACCGGTCACCGCCAAGATCATCTCCGGCGTCATCGCCGTGATCGCGTCCTACATCCTGAACCGCGAATGGTCGTTCAAGAATCGCGGCGGGCGCGAACGCCATCACGAGGCACTGCTGTTCTTCGCCGTCAGCGGCGTCGGCGTGGTCCTGGCCTTCACCCCGCTGTGGATCTCCAGCTACGTCTTCGACCTACGCCAGCCCAACGTGAGCTTCACGGTCGAGAACATCGCCGACTTCATCAGCGCCTTCATCATCGGCAATCTGCTGCAGATGGCCTTCCGTTTCTGGTCGATGCGCCGCTGGGTCTTCCCGGACGAGATGAGCGAACTCGAAGCGGAGTTCGTCGACCTCGTGGAAGAGGAACTCGGCCGCGGCTGAGTCACCGCGGCTCGGCTACCACCGCGTTCACCGGACGGGCCTTCGACGCCCCGAGGAACACCGCGAACAGCGCGGGCCTGCGTCGTTGCAATTCCAGCCGTCCGCCGTCCGCCTCGACCAGCGCCCGCGCCAGCGCGAGCCCGACACCGGTGGAACCGCCCGCGGAGAAGCCCCGATCGAAGATGTGCGGCGCCAGCTCGTCACGCACGCCGTGCCCCTCGTCGGCAACCTCGACGCACACCAGCGGCTCACGGCCGACCCCCGGCCGCACCGAGCGCACCGATACCGTGCAGGTCCCTCCACCGTGCATGAGCGCGTTGTCCACCAGCACCGCCACCGCCTCGCGCAGCCGCGAACCCGTGATCGGGGCGCGCAGCGACTGGTCGCCGGTGAGGGTCAGCGTCCGACCCGCTTCGGTGAACGGATGGGTCCATTCGGCGACCACGCCGCGCAGCTCGTCCATCACCGGCACCGGATCGCGATCGGCCGCGTCCTCGTCCCGGGAGGCACGGACCAGGTCGTCGATCGCGTCGGTGAGCCGATCGACCTGCGCCATCGCCTCCTCGGCCTCGTGCACCACTTCCGGATCGCGGTGCGCGGACAGCTCGTCGAGGCGCAGCCGCACAGCGGTCAGCCTGCTGCGCAGCTGATGCGAGACGTCCGCCACCAGGGCGTGTTCGCGCTGTAGCCGTCCGGCGATCTCCACGGTCGCCGAGTCGAGCACGTCGGAGACGCGGTCCAGCTCCGCGATGCCGTGCCTGCGCGGATCGGGGCGGAAATCGCCCATCGCCAGCCGCGCCGCGCGCGCCGCGACATCCCGGAGCGGATCGGCCACCCGCCGGGCGGTGACCACCGCGACCGAGACCGCCGCGCCGAGCGAGGCGAGTACCGCCAGCGCGACCACCGCGACCGCTTGGCGCTGCATGGCGTGCATCGGCGCCGAGGGCACCTCCAGGCGCAGCGACGCCGACTTGCCCATCGACAGCGACTCGACCAGCGGGTCGGGCACCTCCAACACCCCGATATCACGCCGGGATGCGTTGTCCAGCTGGGACGGGTAGACGATAGTGAGCTTCCCGTTCTCGGGCACCAACGGCGCCACCGACCGGATTTCCAGCTCGCCGGGTACGGTGCCGTCGCGCTCCTGGGCGATGATCTCCGCCGCGATCCGGTCCAGCCGGTTCTGCAGGTCGTTGCGCGTGATGTCCTCCACCCACAACCACGCCGTGTAGATGAGCGGCACGCCGAGCACCACCGTGGTGAGGGTCAGCACGGTGAGCATGGAACGCAGGATCCGGCGGCGCACGTCAGTCGGTGTTCAGCCGGAAACCGACCCCGCGGACGGTGACGATGCGCCGCTCGGCCATGGGGCCCTCGTCGCCGATCTTGCGGCGCAGCCAGGACATGTGCATGTCCAGCGTCTTGGAACCGCGCAACTCCGCGTCGCCCCACACCTCGCGCAGGATGGTCTCACGCGCCACCACCTGACCCGCTCGATCGATCAGCACCTTGAGCAGCTCGTATTCCTTGTTGGCCAAACCGATTTCGACTCCGTTCACCATTACGCGCCGGGCCGCGGGTTCCAGGCGGATACCCCCGACCTCCACCGTGTCGTCACCGATTCCGCTGCGCCGCAACAGCGCTCGCACCCGGGCCAGCAGCTCGGCGAGGCGGAACGGCTTGCCGACGTAGTCGTCGGCGCCGGCGTCCAGCCCCACCACGAAGTCCACCTCGTCGGTGCGCGCGGTGAGCATCAGCACGGCCAGATCCGCGCCGCGGGCGCGCACCTGGCGGCATACCTCCAGCCCGTCCATGCCGGGCAGGCCGAGATCGAGGATGAGCAGGTCATGACCGCCTTCCAGGGCTCGTTGCAGCACGGCCGGGCCGAAACTCTCGACGGTCACCGAGTAGCCCTCGCGGCCGAGCGCCCGCGACAGCGGCGCGGCGATGGCGTCGTCGTCCTCGGCCAGCAGTACAGCGGTCATACGGCCAGGTTACGGGCTCACCGGTAGCTGCGACGGTCGTCGCGGCGCTCGTCGCGGCCGTCGCGACGGCGTTCGACCTCGAACACCTGGTGGTACAGCAGCGCGTGTACCTGCTGGACCGACGGGATGTCGTCGTATTCCAGCGGCTCGGAGGAGGACGACTCGATGATCAGCGTCCCGGTGCCGAGCAACCGATCGAAAAGTCCGTGCCGGAACTGCACGCTGGAGATCCGGCTCATCGGAATGTCGATGCCGCTGTGCGTGAGCACGCCCTGACGCACCAGCACCCGCCGGTCGGTGATGATGAAATGCGTCGACTTCCATCGGACAATCGGTGCGGCACAACGCCATAGGAGTATCGCCAGATACACCACGAGCACCGTGACGAGCAGCGCCGAACCGGTGGTGCCCGTGGCCTTCTGCGAGACGAGTCCCCCTGCGAAACCGGCGAGTGCCGTGGCCACGATGAGCGTCACGATCGGCCAGAAGAGCATTTTCCAATGCGGGTGGCGATGCAGCAGCAGCTGTTCCTCGGGCGCCAGCGCATCCTCCGGATAACCCATATCAGGAACACTACCGCCTGAAGATGCCGGAACGGCTGACACCACAGCGCGTCATGCTGCACAATCGGCACCCTGCGTGTGACGATTCCGCGCAGTGGCTCTCTGTATCGCGCAACGCCCGGCTCACCATCATCGCCGATTCCGACCGTGGAGGACCGCGTGACCAAAGACCTGACCCCGCTGCAAATCCTGGCCGAACTCGAACCCGTCGCCGAAGAGAACGTCAATCGGCACCTGTCCATGGCGAAAGACTGGAATCCGCACGATTACGTGCCGTGGAGCCAGGGCCGCAATTTCGCCGCGCTGGGCGGCGTCGACTGGGAGCCGGAGCAATCGCACCTCGGTGAGGTGGCCCGGGTCGCCATGATCACCAATCTGCTCACCGAGGACAACCTGCCCTCCTACCACCGGGAGATCGCGCAGAACTTCTCCGAGGACGGCCCGTGGGGCACCTGGGTCGACCGCTGGACCGCCGAGGAGAACCGTCACGGCATCGCCATGCGGGACTACCTGGTCGTCACCCGCGCCGTCGATCCGGTCGCCCTGGAAGAGGCCAGGATGATCCATATGAGCAACGGCGTCCAGTCGCCGGAAGGGTGGGGCGGATTCCTGGCGAGCGTCGCCTACGTCACCTTCCAGGAGCTGGCCACCCGTGTGTCGCACCGCAATACGGGCAAGGCGTGCAACGACGCCGTCGCCGACCGCCTGCTCCAGCGCATCTCCGCCGACGAGAACCTGCACATGATCTTCTATCGCTCGCTGTGCGGCGCCGCGCTGGACCTGGTCCCCGACCAAGCGCTGCCCGCGATCACCAGGATCGTCCAGAATTTCCTGATGCCCGGCGCCGGGATGCCGAATTTCCGCCGCTACGGCGTGCTGATGGCAAAGCACGGCATCTACGATCTGCGCCAGCATCTGGAGGAGGTCTTGCAGCCGGTGCTCAAGCAGTGGAATGTCTTCGACCGCTCGGATTACGGGCCGCGCGGCGAGCAGGCGCGCGACGAATTGGGCGCGTTCTTGGAGAAACTCGGCAAGGACGTGATCAAGTTCGAGGAGCAGCGCGATCGCGCACTCGCCAGGGATGCCGAGCGCGGCCTCGCCCAGCGCGTCTGAGGCCGCCGGGCTCAGCGATCAGGGCGCGGGTCTGCGCAGGGTCCGCTCGCACCTCGGGGACTCGGGCTCGCCGCGGCTGGACAGCAGCACCGAATCGAGCGCACCGGCGCTGAACGTGAATCATCTCCGCGGCGCCGGTGAGAACCGAGGTAGACGGCGCTCGTAGGTCCGGCAGTGGGGCGGCGCGGAGCTCGCCGCCCTACTGCCGAGGCCGTGGGCACGAACGCCGCCCTACTGGAGGCCATAGGCACGCGCGCCGCGCCGCCGAAGATGCGGATGCTCAGTATTGAGCGCGCAAATGCGTGACGTCGCCCGCGGACACCGCTCGGTCGCCGATGAGCAGGCGGCCGTAGCCGTCGACGCCCTCGGCGACGCCGGTCAATGTCTGGTCGCCGGGCAGCTCGGCGCGGACCTCGCTGCCGATCGTGGCGCACCGCTCGCGATAGGCCGCGGATAGCTCATCGATCGCCCAATCCGCGTCGCGCCACGCGGTGAAGCGACGGGCGAACTCGGTCAGCAGCGATCGCACGAGCACCGTGCGATCGGTCTGCCGAGCGCCGGCGATGGTCAGTGACGTGGCGTGCGGCACCGGCAGTTCCTCCTCGGTCAGGCTCACGTTGAGTCCGAGCCCGATCACCACGGCAGGCGCTCCACTGCCCGCGCTCACCGCGACCTCGGCCAGGATGCCCGCCACCTTGCGGCCCTCGATCAGCACGTCGTTCGGCCACTTGAGCTCGGCGGGCACGCCCGCCGTGGCCGTCAGCGCGTCGACCACGGCGACGCCGGTCAGCAGTGCCAGCCAGGCGAGCGAGGCGGGGCCGATCCCGGGCAACCGCACCAGCAGCGACATCGCCAACTGCGCCCGCGGCGGGCTGACCCAGGTCCTGGCGTGCCTGCCGCGGCCCTGGACCTGGGTCTCGGCCAGCAGAACCAGGCGGTCGGCGGCCGGATCGGCCGCACGCGCGATCAGATCCGCGTTCGTGGACCCGGTGGACTCGACCACGTCGATCCGCGTGAAGAACGACAGCTCGGGCGACTCGACGGCACTGCGCCGCAACTGCTCTGCATCCAACGGTGGCCTTTGCACACCGGCAGGCTACTCGTCGTGCGGGGCGCTACCCGACCAGGTCGTACCTGGAGACGATCGGGTCGCGCGCCGCCGCGTACATACCCTCGCCGTCCTCCCGCTCGCCTTCGGCCGTCTCGGCCCACAACTCGGGCTCGTCGTACTTCGGCGCCGTCTCGGTGGGCCGCGTCCACGCCGTGGCGGCCGCGTACTCGGCGCGAGTTCTACCCCATTCCCACATGACGCGTTCCTCCCCCTCGTTCGGAAATCCGTCGCCCTCAGGCTAAGCGGGCACGACCGGTCGGCGATACTCATTTTCCGCCTTCCGAACCCTGCTACCGACCAGGAAGTTTGTCTGGGAAATCTGATCTAGCTGCGGTTTTCTACTCACCGGTAGCCCGGTGTTGGTTAGAAAGGAAGCGCTGGTACTGGTTACACTCCGATGCCATGACGAGTGTCCAGCAGCAGCCCGCATCAGGTCCGGCGGGCTCCCCCGATATCCACACCACCGCCGGGAAGCTGGCTGACCTGCGGAATCGGCTGGAAGAGGCGAAGCACCCGATGGGTGAGGCCGCGGTCGACAAGGTGCACGCGAAGGGCAAGATGACCGCCCGCGAGCGCATCCTCGCGCTGCTGGACGAAGGTTCCTTCGTCGAACTCGACGCGCTGGCCCGCCACCGCAGCGTCAACTTCGGACTGGAGCACAACCGCCCGCTCGGCGACGGCGTGGTAACCGGTTACGGCACCATCGACGGCCGCGACGTCTGCATCTTCAGCCAGGACGTCACCGTGTTCGGCGGCAGCCTGGGCGAGGTCTACGGCGAGAAGATCGTCAAGGTGATGGACCTGGCCCTGAAGACCGGCCGCCCGCTGATCGGCATCAACGAGGGCGCGGGCGCGCGCATCCAGGAGGGCGTCGTCTCACTCGGCCTCTACGGCGAGATCTTCCACCGCAACATCCAGGCCTCCGGCGTGATCCCGCAGATCTCGCTGATCATGGGCCCGGCCGCCGGTGGTCACGTGTACTCCCCCGCGCTGACCGACTTCGTCGTGATGGTCGACGGCACCAGCCAGATGTTCGTCACCGGCCCGGATGTCATCAAGACGGTCACCGGTGAGGACGTCACCATGGAGGACCTGGGCGGCGCGCATACGCACATGACCAAGTCCGGCGTCGCGCACTACGTCGCCTCCGGCGAGCAGGACGCCCTGGACTACGTCAAGGATCTGCTGTCCTACCTGCCGAGCAACAACCGCGCCGAGGCGCCGCGGTTCCCGGCCACCGACCCGATCGACGGCGCGATCGAGGACTCGCTCACCGACGAGGATCTCGAGCTGGACACGATCATCCCGGACTCGCCGAACCAGCCCTACGACATGCACGAGGTGATCCGTCGTCTGCTCGACGACGACGAGTTCCTCGAGGTGCAGGCCGAGCGCGCGATGAACATCATCGTCGGCTTCGGCCGGATCGATGGCCGCAGCGTCGGCATCGTGGCCAACCAGCCCACCCAGTTCGCGGGCTGCCTGGACATCGACGCCTCGGAGAAGGCCGCACGCTTCGTGCGCACCTGCGACGCGTTCAACATCCCGATCATCACCCTGGTGGACGTGCCCGGCTTCCTGCCCGGCACCGGCCAGGAGTACAACGGCATCATCCGGCGCGGCGCGAAGCTGCTCTACGCCTACGGTGAGGCCACTGTGGGCAAAATCACGATCATCACGCGCAAGGCCTACGGCGGCGCTTACGACGTCATGGGTTCCAAGCACATGGGCGCCGATGTGAACCTCGCCTGGCCGACCGCCCAGATCGCCGTCATGGGAGCTTCCGGGGCCGTCGGATTCGTCTACCGCAAGCAGCTGCAGCAGGCCGCCAAAGACGGCGGAGACGTCGATGCGCTGCGGCTCGAGTTGCAGAACGAGTACGAGGACACGCTTGTGAACCCGTACGTCGCCGCCGAGCGCGGTTACGTGGACGCGGTGATCCCGCCGTCGCACACCCGCGGTCAGATCGTGTCCGCGCTGCGACTGCTCGAACGCAAGATGGTGACCCTTCCGCCGAAGAAACACGGCAACATCCCGCTGTGATCGAGCGATACGCTCGATAGGCCGCGCACAAAGGGTGGCATCGGCCTCGGTAACACTTACGCTGGCGTGTACCGGCTTGTTGCAGAGACGCAATGAGTGCATCCGAGGACGAATGCTTCATCCGTAGCTAGTCGGAAAACGGGAATAGCCTGATCAGTCCGCTGATAGAGGCAAAGAGAGGACCTGGCACTGTGACGACCGTGGCAGAAGAAGATGTGTTGAGCGCCGTCGAACTGGATCTCGCAGTCGACCCGATCGCCGACGAGACCGGTGCTTCCACCGGCTCGAACGCGGCAGCGCTATCCGCCGAGGCCACCGCTGAGCCGTTCTTCCGTGTCGTGAAGGGCTCGCCGAGCGACGAGGAACTCGCCGCGCTGGTGTGCGTACTGTCCGCCGTGGCGAACAACGCCGCGCACACCGGACCCGCGGGCCCGCCCGATATGTGGGGCCACCCGACGCTGATGCACCGCGGCTCTTCGCCGTTCTCCCCGTACGCCTTCCCGCAGCTGTCCCACTTGCGCGGGTGACGCGGCTGATCCTGGCTTCCGCGTCCCCGGCCCGCCGGGAGGTTCTCCGCTCGGCGGGTATCGACCCGATCGTCCGGGTCTCCGCCGTGGACGAGGACGCGGTCGCCGCCGCCCTCCCAGAGGGCACGCCACCCCACGCGGTCGTGGTGGAACTCGCGCGCGCCAAAGCGGCCGCCGTGGCCGCCGACATTCCGGAGCTTGCCGACGACTGCGTTGTGGTGGCTTGCGATTCGATGCTGCTCGTCGACGGCGAGTTGCAGGGCAAGCCGCACACCCCGCAGGTCGCTCGCGCGCGGTGGGGCGACATGGCCGGGCGCAGCGCGGACCTGGTCACCGGTCACTGCGTGGTGCGGATGCGGGATGGCCGGATCACCGCCGAGGCGGTCGACTGCAGCAGCACCACCGTGCACTTCGCCAAGCCGGAGCCGGACGAGCTGGACGCCTACATCGCGACCGGTGAGCCGCTCGAGGTGGCAGGCGCGTTCACCTTGGACGGGCTGGGCGGCTGGTTCGTCGATCGCATCGATGGCGACCCGTCCAGCGTCATCGGCATCGGGCTACCACTGCTGCGCCGACTGCTTGGCGATGTTGGGATCGGCGTTACGCAGCTGTGGGGCCACACGGCCTGACGGCGCGGTGAACGCCTCGGCGTCCCCACCGGGGGGCGCCGTCGACGCCTGCTGGGTCTCGGCGCGCTGCGCCGCGATGAGTTCCAGCCGGGCCACGCACAGCTCCGGTTCGACGAACGGATGCATCCGCACGTCGATCGTCCCGTGCGCGCCGCCCCGGTCGAGCACCTCTTCGATCAGCCCGAGGTGCACGCCGCACACCACTTCGGAGTGCGTCCGCGCCAATTCGCGCAGCGGGCACGCCGTCAACCGGATCAGCACCTTGCCCTCGGTCTCCGGGGACGGGTCGCGCTCGGGCGCGAAGCCCAATTCCGACATCAACGTCATCGTGAGGTCCTTGGCGTCCTCCAGCGACTCCACCCGATGGTCACCCACGTCGAGTCTGCTGCCCCAGGCGCGACCGGCCGCGACCGCGGCCTCCGATCGGCGCCGCGCGTCCGGGCCGAGCTGATCGGCGAGCACCTGCGCCAGATCCTGGTAGCCCACCGATCGCTGCACCGCGCTGTATCCGATGCGCGGCCGCCCACGGCCGCGCGGCGGCTGCTGGAACTGCCGGACGAGGGATTCCCTGGTCAGCACATCGAGATGGAATCGGACCGTGGTGACGTGCTGTCCGGTGATTCTGGCCAGTTCCTGGGCGTCGAGAGGCTCGCTGGCGCCACGTAGGATCGCGAGCAGTCGCCGCCGCGGCCAAGAATCGGACATAGCTCACCCCTCCTCCCGGGAGACTTTATCGGATGTAGGTGCCCTTTATTCGGCCCTCATCCGATTTGTGATCTGAAACGAGAGTCACTGTCGCCTCACACCTACCATCGCTGTTCGGCCTCGAACCGCTGCCACCACCGTCCACCCATGCGTGAAGGACCCAAACACCGTGCCCGTCGCTCCGGACCCTCATCCCTCACTCGGTTCCTACGCACACCCTCACCGACTAGTAACCACGGAGTGGCTGTCGGCAAACCTAGGCGCGCGGGGACTCGAGATCATCGAGGCCAACGAGGACACCCTGCTGTACGACATCGGGCACGTTCCGGGCGCCACCAAACTGGATTGGCGAAGCGATCTGAACGATCCGGTCACGCGCGACTATATCGACGGAACCCGCTTCACCGAACTCATGCGCGCCAAAGGGATCGAACGTGACGACACAGTCGTTATCTACGGCGATCGCGGGAACACCCAGGCGGCGCACACGGCGTGGGTGTTCGCCCTGTTCGGGCACGAGGACGTGCGCCTGCTCGACGGCGGACGCACGGCGTGGATCTCCGAGGGGCGCGACACGACATTCGAGCCCGGCTATCCGGTGCGCAGCGCCTACCCGGCCGTGCGCCGGGACGACAGCACCTTCCGCGCGTTCCGTGAGGACGTGCTCGCCCACCTCGGCAAACCGGTGATCGACGTGCGCTCGGCCGAGGAGTACTCCGGCACGCGCGTGCTCGAACCAGCCGATCCCGAGGGCGCGGCGCTGCGCGGCGGCCACATCCCCACCGCGTCGAACATTCCGTGGACCGAGGCGTGCGCCGCCGACGGCGGTTTCCGCTCGCGCGCCGAACTCGACGACGTCTACCGCGCGTCGGCCGGCCAGGACGAGGTGATCGTCTACAGTCGAGTCGGCGCGCGATCCAGCCACAGCTGGTTCGTCCTGACCTACCTGCTCGGGCGCGACGGTGTACGCAACTACGACGGATCCTGGACCGAGTGGGGGAATTCGGTGCGGATGCCGATCGCCAAGGGGGACGACCCCGGCGAGGTGCCCGCGCGCGGCGGTTCGCGGCGCACCCGGAACAGGTGAGTCGGGGGCGGTCCCAAACACAGATCGCGTACGTTGTGATCCGCGACCTACTGTTCAGTAGGACTAGCCGAGTTCGGCGTCTGTTGGCAGACTGCCTACACTCGCCCGAGACGTAAACAAGTCGATTATGGGAGCGGAGGCTGCGCAGCGACCCCATCCCCCGGCGAAGCGACCAGAAGAATGCACACAGGAGGCTCAGTGCCCAGCCATGCCAGCGCGCGGATCACAAAGGTACTCGTAGCTAACCGAGGCGAGATCGCCGTGCGCGTGATCCGGGCGGCCAAGGACGCCGGTATCGGCAGCGTCGCGGTCTACGCCGAGCCGGACGCCGATGCCCCGTTCGTCAAGCTCGCCGACGAGGCCTTCGCCCTGGGCGGCCAGACCTCGGCCGAGTCGTACCTCGTGTTCGACAAGATCCTCGACGCCGCCGCCAAGTCCGGCGCCGACGCCATCCACCCCGGTTACGGCTTCCTCTCCGAGAACGCCGACTTCGCCCAGGCCGTCATCGACGCCGGGCTGATCTGGATCGGCCCCTCCCCCCAGTCCATTCGCGACCTGGGTGACAAGGTCACCGCGCGGCACATCGCCGAGCGCGCGAAGGCGCCGATGGCCGCGGGCACCAAGGACCCGGTGAAGAACGCGACCGAGGTCGTCGAGTTCGCCGAGAAGTACGGTGTGCCGGTCGCCATCAAGGCGGCCTTCGGTGGTGGCGGGCGCGGCATGAAGGTCGCGCACTCCATCGAGGAGATCCCGGAACTGTTCGACTCGGCCGTGCGCGAGGCCACCGCCGCCTTCGGCCGCGGCGAGTGCTTCGTCGAGCAGTACCTGGACAAGGCCCGCCACGTCGAGGCACAGGTCATCGCCGACAAGCACGGCAACGTCATCGTCGCGGGCACCCGCGACTGCTCGCTGCAGCGGCGCTTCCAGAAGCTCGTAGAGGAGGCCCCCGCGCCGTTCCTGTCCGACGAGGTGCGCGCGAAGATCCACGCTTCGGCCAAGGCCATCTGCAAGGAAGCCGGCTACTACGGCGCGGGCACCGTCGAGTACCTGGTGCAGGGCGAGACCGTCTCCTTCCTCGAGGTGAACACCCGTCTGCAGGTCGAGCACCCGGTGACCGAGGAGACCGCGGGCATCGACCTGGTGCGCCAGCAGTTCCGCATCGCCAACGGCGAGAAGCTGGAGATCACCGAGGACCCGACGCCGCGCGGCCACGCCTTCGAGTTCCGCATCAACGGCGAGGACGCCGGTCGCGGCTTCCTGCCCGCCCCCGGCCCGGTCAGCGTGTACTCCGAGCCGTCGGGCCCCGGTGTGCGCGTGGACTCCGGTGTGGTGGCCGGCAGCGTGATCGGCGGACAGTTCGACTCGATGCTGGCCAAGCTGATCGTCACCGGCGAGAACCGCACCCAGGCGCTGGAGCGGGCGCGGCGCGCGCTGGCCGAGTTCGAGGTCGACGGCCTGGCCACGGTCATCCCGTTCCACCGGGCGATCGTCGAGGACCCGGCGTTCATCGGTGACGGCGAGAAGTTCGACGTCTACACCAAGTGGATCGAAACCGAGTGGGTCAACACCGTCGAGCCGTTCACCGGCGCGGGCGCCCCGGCCGACGAGGACGAGGACCAGCCGCGGCAGAAGGTCGTCGTCGAGGTCGGCGGCCGCCGGGTCGAGGTCTCGCTGCCGGGCAACTTCACCGTCGGCGCCGGTGCGGCCGGTGCGGCGGGCAACGGCGCCGGTGTGATCCGCAAGAAGCCCAAGCCGCGCAAGCGTGGCGGCGCGGGCGGCGGCGCGGCCTCCGGTGACGCGGTCACCGCTCCGATGCAGGGCACCGTCGTCAAGGTCGCGGTGGAAGAGGGCCAGTCGGTCGAGGCGGGCGATCTGATCGTGGTGCTCGAGGCCATGAAGATGGAGAACCCGGTCAACGCTCACAAGGCGGGCGTGGTCACCGGCCTGTCCGTCGAGACGGGCGCGGCGATCACCCAGGGCACCGAGGTGATGGCACGGACCGCGGCCTGTCCCATGCGGCGGAACGGCGAGGTGATCGCC